>CAYSXF010000007.1:0-17057 GCA_964434815.1 uncultured Lentisphaeraceae bacterium | reverse complement strand
CTACACCTCTCTATTCGTCGGCAGCGTCAGATGTGTATAAGAGACAGAGTCACGCCGCATCGACCGCCAGTTGCGCGGACGGTGCGCGCGCCAGGGCGACCCGGGCTCCTCGCAGTTCTACATTTCGCTGGAGGACAGTCTGATGCGCCTGTTCGGGTCGGACCGCATTTCCGGCATCATGACGCGGCTCGGCATGCAGGAGGGCGAGGCTCTGGAGCACAAGTGGCTCAACCGCTCGGTTGAGACCGCTCAGCGGCGCGTGGAGCAGCAGAATTTTGCGATCCGCAAGCGCACCCTCGAGTACGACGACGTGATGAACAAGCAGCGCACCGTGGTGTACGATCTGCGCGGCGAAGTGCTGATGTCGGAAAGCGCGCACGAGCGCATCCTCGACGTGTTCAACGACCTGATTCTGATGCAGTGCGAGAAGTACATGACCTCTGCCAAGGACGCCGAGCCGCAGGAGCTGGTGGACTGGGCGAGCGACACGTTCCCTGTGGCGGTGCTGCTGGACGATGTCGCGCCCTTCAAAGGTGAGCCCGAGAAGGCCGCTGAACTGCTGTACGGACGCGTGGCAGAGGCGTATGAGCTGAAATGTTCGATGGAAGATCCCGTGGTGCTGCCGGTCATGGAGCGCTCGGTCTTCTTGAACTGCATCGACCAGCAGTGGCAGGACTATCTGAGGGCGATGGACGAGCTGCGTCACGGCGTGAACCTGCGCGCCTATGGGCAGCGCGATCCGCTGGTGGAGTATAAGCGCGAGGCCTTCAGCATGTTCGAGGAACTGATGACGCACATCAAGACCGAGGTCTCGACGTCGGTCTTCCGCGCCACGACCGTGCAGAATTTCAACCGCATGATGTCGACTGCGGGAGGGCATGTGCAGACGATTCACGCCGACATCAACATGCTGGATGGCGGCGTTCAGCCGGCTGAAGAGCCGCAGCAGCAACAGCGCCCGGCCCGGCGCGAACTGTCGGCGGAAGTTCCGCAGTCCGCTGTGGCGAATTTCGACGCCATGATGCAGGCGATGGAGAAAGCCGAACGCGCGCCGTCGCCCAGGCCGATGCCCAGTCATACCGACATGCGCACTGTGGGGCGTAATGATCCGTGTCCGTGCGGCAGCGGCAAGAAGTACAAGAAATGTTGCGGACAAGGCCTTTAATGGCGGTTTGAAGAGCTTCTTCTTCTGTCCGTTTCTATGAGATGTGGCGTCTCAGGCAAGGAGGTGGGGCATGGAAGGTCTCTTCGCGGTTCTAGGTATCTTGGCTCTCGTGGTCACCCTCATTCTTCCGATCTGCACCTTTGTCATCGTGCGTCGGTTGAACAGCCAGGTCGAAGCGCTGGAGCGTGCGCTTCGCGGCCACCTGCGCTCATCTGACCGCCCGGCACCTGTTGCGCCGTCCGCCGCGCCGCCGGCAAGCCTGCCAGTCGCGCCTCCCGTTGAGCCCGCTGCGACGCCGCTACCCCCGGTTTTATTGGCGCCGGTGGTGACGCCTCATCTTGCCGCGCCTGTCGTTCAGCCGCCTCGGGCAACGGTCGCAGTCAAGCCCGCGGTGCTGCCGCCTCCCCTCGCTGTTCCGGCGCCGCGCCCGGAAGTTGACGCCGCGGCGGTGCGGCTATTGCGGAGGATGTGGAACTGGATTGTGGTGGGCGAGGAGCACCGGAGACCCGGCGTATCGGCCGAGTTCGCGATCGCCACGACGTGGCTGATCCGCGCGTTCGTTGTGATCACCGTGTTCGCGGTGGGGTTCGGGCTGCAGCTTTCGATCACCAAGGGCCTGCTGGGGCCTGCCGGCCGCGTGTCGCTCGCGCTGGTGTGCGGAGGTGTGTTCATCGTGGCTGGGCTGCGGTGCACGGGCAAACGCTATCAGATGTTAGGGCAGGGCTTCATCGGCGGCGGCCTCGCGATGTTCTACTTCGCCTTCTATTCGGCCTCCGCGATGTTCCATCTGATGCCCACCGCGTGGGCGTTCGCCTGCATGGCCGCGGTGACGGCTTCGGCCGTGGTGCTGGCTGTGCGGCTGGAGGCGCTGTCGATCGCCGTCCTCGGCGCGTTCGGCGGCTACGCGACGCCGCTCATGCTGAAGAGTGCGCAGCCCGACTTGCCCGTTTTTTATGCATATTTGGCGGTGTTAGCGCTGGGGATGGCGGCCGTCGCCGTTCGGCGGCAGTGGCCGCTGCTGACGTGGCTCAGCCTGGCGCTAAACAGCGCGCTGTTTCTTTTTGCGGCAGGCGACCGGATGGTGTGGCAGGCCGGGAATGGGACGCCGCAGGAGGTGGCCTATCTGTGCGGTTTTTTTGTGATCTATTCGACGGCGATTTTCACTTATGCTGTGCGGAACAAGATCTTCGCAACTCCGGTGGAGGTCTCGGCGCTGTTCCTTAACGCGCTGGTCACGGTGGGAGGGGGAGCCTTGCTGATCGGACACGGACCTGCGCAGAGGGCTCATTTGGCGGTGTTGGCGCTCGGTATTGCGGCGTTCTATGTCGGGCACATCTGGTTCTTTCTGCTGCGGCGCTCTGATGACCGCGTGCTGCTCTCCGGCTTCATCGCGCTGGCCGTCATCTTCATGGGTCTGGCGTTGCCGCTGCTCTTCACGGGGCACGTCTTGTCCACGATGTTCGCCCTGCAAGCCGTGGCGTTGCTCTGGATCGGACGGCGCCTGGACAGCCGGATGTTCACGCGCGGAGCGTTTGTCTGCTATGCGGTGGTTCTGGTGCGGTTATCGTTAGGCCTGCTCGACGGAACGTCGTTCGACCAGATAGGGGCGTCAACCTATTGGGCGGGGCTGAAAGACCGTTTGGCTGAGTTTGTGATGCCGATCTTCACGCTGTTCGGCGGGTGGAACCTGTCCCGCACACCTCCGGCGGCGGCGCATCAGGGTGTGGGCGATCCCGCCATGCGCGAAGCAGGGTCGTTCCAGCGCGCCGTCGTTTTCTTTGCCGCGGTGTTCTACATCGGACTGGTCGCGTATGTCTCCTGCGAACTGTTTTCGTTCGCCTCTGCGTTTGTGCCTTCGGTCAAAATGGCTGCGGTGACCGTGGTGTGGTCGCTCTTCGTCTTCCATCTGCTGGCCGTGCGGTCGCGGCTGTCGGTGACGCTGTTCCACAACCTTCTCTGGCTGGCGGTCATCCTGGTGGTCGGACAGTGGTTTCTGGACGGCTGGCTGTTCGCACAGGCGCCGGTGCTGAACGAGCTTCGGCATGCGTCGGCGTTTTCCGCGGCTACGGCTCTGCCCCGCCTCGTCGCCACTGCGGCTTGTCTGGCCGTGCTCGTGAGCGCGCGGCAGTCGCTTGCAGCCGAGGGATCAGGGGCTGTCGGCTTCAGGCAGGTTCTGTCAGGCGCGGCGCTGATTGCCGGATTCCTTTATCTGACGTTCGAGACGGCGACCTGCTGCAAGGCGTATGTGCCGGGTTTCCGCGCCGGAGCTGTCAGCGTGGTCTGGGGGTGCTACGGGCTGAGTCTCCTGGTCGGCGGGTTGCGTTCCAGCAGGCGCGAGTTGCGCATGACCGGACTGGCTCTCTTTTCTCTGACGGTCGGCAAGGTGTTTCTGGCGGACTTGGCGGGCTCCGATCCGCTCTACCGTCTGATGGCCTTCGGCATGTTGGGCGGCGTGCTGCTGCTGGCCACCTACGCCTACTTGCGCAATCAAGACGCTTTCAACAAGACGTCGGGCAATGGTCAGGAGGTCAAATGAGGCTTCGTGTAGGGCCGCTGGCCGCAGTCCTCGCAGCGGTGTGCCTCGGGGCTCGGGGGGCGGCTGTCGACGCCTCGCGGTTCCGCTATGCGGCAGAGCTTGCGCTGCCTGCTTCGGGGCAGGAAGAACTAGCGGAGCTGGTGTTGCCGCCTGATGCCTATCGCACCACGCGAAACGATTTGGCGGACCTGTGCGTCATACGCAAGGCGGGTGGCGAGGCGGTGCCTTTCTTGGTGGAGTGCGTCACTGAGGAGCGCGAGGAGCGCGTGCGGCAGAGCGTAGGGCTGCATATGGTCAAGGCCGGCGAGCTTGACGGCAAGCGGTTTCAGGTTACGCTTGAACGCGATCCTTCGGCGCAGAAGCAAGAGCCGCTGTGCGGCGTTGTGATTCATACGACGCTGCGCGATTTTGAACGGCTGGTGACGGTTGAAGCGTCCCCGGACTGTGACGCCTGGCAACTGATCGTGAGGGACGCGCGTATTCTCGACCTGTCGAGTCACGCGGACTTCAGTCTGATGGAGATCCGGTTACCGGCGGTTACGCAGCGCTACGTGCGTCTGACGGTGGACCGGATGGACGAGGTACGCGCCGGGGCTTCCGCCACGGTCACCACATCGGCCGACGCCGAAGGCGCGGTGCGGAACATCGAGCGCCGAGTCCGCGAGGAGCAGCGCCCGTTCCGGATCGACCGGGTGGACGGCTGGCTGGAACAATCGCGCTGGGTGCGTGACGCGCGCTCTCTGGTGCCGCGCGGGGTGAGGGTGGTGCCGGGGGTTCCCGCTGAGCTGAAATCCCGATATGCGAAGGCGCGGCTGGTCTGTTTTGAAGCGGGGCGCGTTCCTCTGGAGCGAGTGAAAACGCGTTCAGCCAAAAGCGTGCTGAGTCTTGCTTATATCCTTTTCGAGCAAGCCGACAAGCCGCATGAAGGCGCGTCCGAGTGGCGGCAGGTGGCTGCGGGCGATGTGACGCGGCTGGCCTTCCGGGACTTTGTGCAGGAGCGGATGGAGATTCCCCTTGCGGAATCCCGCGCGTCCGCCTATTGTCTGGTGCTCAAGGATGGAGAAGGAGCTTCAGATGTCGAGGTGACTGGCGGAGCGGGGCCGGACTATCGCGTGATTTTTCCGTACGGGGCAGGGCAGGCATGCAGTCTGTTGGCGGGTGCGTCCGAAGCCTCGGGGCCGACCGGGTATCAGCCGGAGCAGATCCGGGCGCTTTTACGGCGAGGAATCAAGCCTCGGAAGGCGAGCCTCGAAGGGTGGAGCGATAACCCGGCGTGGCGTCGGACGGGGAGCCGGTTTTTTTCGGCGGAGGCTGCGTGGCTTTTGCCTGCGGCAGTGGTGCTTGCGATCATTGTTCTGGGATGCGCCGTAGCGGTGGCGCTCCGGAGGGTGCCTGGGTGAGCCAAGGGAGGAGTTAAGAGTTGGCGGATCGTATAAGCCATTCGTCTTTATAGTATTGAAGCTCCTAACTCCTAAATCGGGTGCGGATTCGACTGAGTTGAATTAAGTTGAACCGTACCTCCCGAGCCGCAGTGGCTGACAGCGGCCGACAATGGTCTTGACACCCGTCTGAGGAACAACGAAAATGTGCCCATTTCAACCCCTACAGGAAGTTGACGTATGCGTGTGATTGGTGTGATTCCGTCGCGCTGGGGCTCGACGCGCTTCCCCGGCAAGAGCCTGCACCCGATCTGCGGCAAACCGCTCGTGCAATGGGTGGTAGAGGCCGTCAAGCGGGCGCATTCCCTGGATGAGGTGCTGGTGGCGACCGATGACGCACGTATCGCAGAAGCCGTGAAAGGGTTCGCCAAGGTGGTGATGACGCGTCCCGATCATCCGTCGGGAACGGACCGGGTGGCGGAGGCTGCGAAGCCGGGCGACGACGACATCGTGATCAACATCCAAGGCGATGAGCCTTTGATCGATCCGGCGCTGATCGACGCGCTGGCGGCGCGCATGAAGGCTGATCCGGGGTGGGCGATGGCGACGGCTGCCTGCCCGGTCCGCACGATGCGCGATCTCGATGCGCGCACGGTGGTGAAAGTCGTGTTGGCGAGGGACGGCGGGGCGCTCTATTTCTCGAGGCTGCCGATTCCCTGCCGCCGCGACGGCGAGCCGGATTTGGGCTCGGGCCTGTATCTGAGGCATTTGGGCATTTATGCGTACCGCGGAGCGTTCCTCAAGCGGCTCGTGAGCGAACCGCCCTGCGCGCTGGAGAAAGCGGAGAGCTTGGAGCAGTTGCGCGCGCTCTACCTTGGAGGCCGGATCGCAGTGATTCAGACCGAGGACCAAGGCGTGGGCGTGGACACGCCGGAAGATGTGGCTACCGTTGAAGCTGTTTTGAAGGGGCGTGCGTAGGGGCGACCGGCGGGTTGCCCCAGAGAGAGGTTGTTTTTATGACGAAAGTGAAGCCGGTCAAAGTGGGTGACGTGACGTTCGGCGGCAAGAAGCTGGTGTTCATCGCGGGGCCGTGCGTGATCGAATCGGTCGAAGGCACGATGGATCTGGCCGCGAAGCTGGTCCGCCTGGCGGACGAGATGGGTGTGCCATTGGTTTTCAAGGCATCGTTCGACAAGGCGAACCGGACGTCGGTGGACTCTTACCGCGGCCCTGGCCTGCACGAAGGCCTGGCGATTCTGCGGGAGGTGCGCGACCGTTTCCACGTGCCGGTTCTGACCGACATCCATGAGCCGGGGCAGGCGGCTATCGCGGCCGAGGTTGTGGACATCTTGCAGATTCCGGCGTTCCTGTGCCGGCAGACCGACCTCGTGGTGGCTGCGGGCGAGACCGGCAAGGTTGTGAACGTGAAGAAGGGGCAGTTTCTGGCGCCGGAGGACATGGGCAATGTGATCGACAAGATCACGGGCACGGGGAACACCCGGATCATTTTGACAGAGCGCGGAGCGAGTTTCGGGTATCACAATCTGGTGGCCGATATGCGCAGTCTGCTGATTATGCGCGAGTTCGGGTATCCGGTGGTTTTCGACGCGACGCACAGCGTGCAGCGGCCGGGCGGCGCGGGCAAGACGAGCGGCGGCGACGGGCGCTGGGCGCCGGCGTTGGCGCGCGCGGCCGTGGCGACGGGTGTGGACGGCGTGTTCATGGAAACGCACGTGAATCCGGCTGAGGCGCTCTCGGACAAGGCGAACGCGATCGCCTTCAAGGATCTGAAAAAGGTGTGGCAGACGTTGGGAGCGATACATGGGCTTGTGCCGTAAAGAATGGGCGTATGTGCGTCGGGCAGCGCTCGCGGGGCTCCTGCTCTGCGGATGCCGGGCCTGGGGAGCGGGCGATCCAGACGTGGAGCGCTGGTTCGGCCGTCACAGCGATCAAGTCTGGCGCCCTTTGGCGGACAAATGGGACGCGTCGAAGGCTGCCATGACCTCGCCGGTGGAGAATCTGACGTTGCCTTTGGACTACTACGACAGCGGACGCATGAGGGCTGTTCTGCATGCCAAGAAGGCGCAGATGCTAGACGGGGGCATCATTTTCGGAGAGGGTGTTGTCGTTGATATGCTCACCGAGGACGGTAAGCCTGACGGGCAGTTGACGGCTGACGGGTGCCTGTTCGACCGCCAGGCCAAGCACGGATACTGTGAAGGGGCTGTTCATGTGGTGAAAGGGGCAGACCGGATAAAAGGGCGTGGTATGTACTTTTCAATCGAGGAACAGTTTATTAAAATTCTATCTGAATGCGAAATTCGTACGAACCGCATTCCGCTCAAGTTAGGGGGGCTTTCGTGAAGTTGACGTTGCGTATCGGTGGGATGGCGGTATGCCTGTTGGCAGCCAGCGTGAGTTTTGCCGAAGAGGGGCAAAAGAGCGCAGTGCCGCCGGCTGCGGCTGCGGACGTGCCGTCGGTGGCCATCGCGAAGAAAGAGAAGCCGGACGGGGCGAAAAAGGCGGGCGAGTCGGACCGCGAGTCGGTCATCACTTCCAAGAAGATCGAATTTGACAACAAGGAGGGCGTCATCCTGTTCGACGAGAATGTGCTCGTGGATGACGCGCAGTTCGTGATGCGCTCCGACCGGCTCTTGGTCTTCATGGAGGGGACGAACGACGTGCAGCAGGTCATGGCGATCGGGAGTGTCAGCATCACCAACGCTAACCGGGCTGCCACGTGCGACAAGGCGGTCTACACCAAAAAGGACGGGCGGATCGTGATGACGGGGACAGCACGTCTGAAGCAGATGGGAAAAGAATCGGGAGAGGTGACCGGCGACCGGATAACGATCTGGGTGGACGACGAGCGGATGGAGGTTTCGCCGGGACGCGTGGTGCTGCCGCCGGGAACCTTCAGCAAGGGCAGTCAGAAGCTGTTGCCATAAGCGAGAGAGTGTGATCTGAAGTATGGATGATACAGTTGGACAGTTAGATCAGGCGGTGCCCGACATTCAGGCCATCGACTTGGTCAAGCAGTATGGCCAGCGGACGGTGGTGAACGGCATCTCGCTTCATGCGAGCTGCGGCGAAATCGTGGGTCTGCTAGGGCCCAACGGCGCGGGCAAAACGACGACGTTCTACATGGTGGTCGGGCTGGTTCGCCCGAATTCGGGGACCGTGGTGTTCCGGGGCGAGTCCATCACGCGGATGCCGGTGTTTCGTCGCGCGCGCCTGGGCCTTGGCTACCTGTCGCAGGAAGCGTCGATTTTCCGCAAGCTGACGGTTGAGGAGAACGTGCTGGCGATTCTCGAAACGATGCCGCTGACCAAGCCGGAGAGGATGGCGCGCGCAGAGGAGTTGCTGTCGAGCCTGAGCCTCACGAAGGTCGCCAGGCAGCGGGCCTATACGCTGAGCGGTGGCGAGCGGCGGAAGTTGGAAATCGCGCGCGCCCTGGTGCGGAAGCCCGCGATTCTGATGCTGGACGAGCCCTTCAGTGGCGTGGATCCGTTGGCGGTACACGATATTCAGCAGATCGTCAGAGGCCTTCGCGACCGCGGGCTAGGGATCATTGTGACCGACCACAACGTGCGCGAAACGCTCTCGATTGTCGACCGCGCTTATCTGGTGTATGACGGGCAGATCCTGTGCGAAGGGTCCAGCGATTTCTTGGTGCAGGACGAGACTGCGCGCCGCCTTTATCTGGGCGCGAATTTCAGGATGTGATGAGAAAACGTTTTCTTGTCGGCTTTACAAACACAAACCCGTCTGCCGCGAGGCGGACACAGAAAGAAAGAAAGGATGACACACCATGCCTATTGAAGTTACGATTCGTCATCTGAATGCGGGTGCAGGGCTTAAGGAGTACGCGGAGCTGCGCGCGGAGAAACTGATACAGGAATTTCCGCGGGTGGAGAGCGTGCACGTCATCATCGACGTGCAGCGGCACCTCTACGAGGCGGAGTTCGTCGTGCAGCAGAAGAACTTGACAGCGGTTGGCGCGAAGGAGCATGCGGCGAACGCGAGCGCCGCGATCGACACGGCTGCGGCCCGCGCTGAGAAGCAGTTGCGCAAAACGCTGAGCAAGCGGGTTTCAGCACACGAGCGGCAGGCGAAAAGAAGCGATGGCTGAGAACCGCCAAAGCCCGGTTCCGCAGTCTCCGGTTACGGTCGGCCAGTTTCTTGCGGCCGGCCGCGACCGCTTGGGGCTTGAGCTGGCCGCCGGACAGGCGGGATTAGAGCGGGTGATCATCGAGCCGGTGGTTCACCGTCCAGGTCTCGCTTTGTCTGGGTTCTACGAGTACTTTGCCAGGAAGCGCATCCAAGTTGTCGGCATGGCGGAATACGCTTACCTCTCGACTCTGCCGGAAGAGCTGCGTGTCCAGCGGTTCGAGGAGCTGTTCGCCATGAAGATACCCTGCCTGGTGTTCACGCGCGGCAAGCGTGTGTTCCCCGAGGTGCTGCGGGTGGCTGAGCAGGACGGCGTGGCGGTGCTGCGCACCGGTTTGGTGACTCGGCGCTTCATGCACACAGCGACTTTTGTCCTTGAGGAGTTGAACGCGCCGCGCTGCAAAGTCCACGGCACGATGCTGGAAGTCGCGGGCGTCGGCGTCTTCATCGAGGGGGCCGCCGGACTCGGCAAGAGCGAGACGGCGCTCGGCCTGATCAAGCGCGGGCACGCCCTCGTGGCGGACGACCTGACGCTGTTGCGCCGCGACAGCAACGGAAACCTGCTGGGCTCGGCTTCGCCTGTGACGCAGTACTACATGGAAATCCGCGGGATCGGCATCATCTATGTCCCCGCAATTTTCGGTGTGGCCGCCGTGCGGGGCGAGAAGCAGGTGGACCTGGTGGTGACGCTGAAGCGGCAGGGCGAGGCGGACGCGGAGCTCGACCGCACAGGAACGGTCGACCTGCGGCGCGAATTCCTCGGCGTTTCAGTGCCCCAGCTGGTTATTCCTGTCGCTCCGGGACGGGATCTGGTAAATTTGGTGGAAACAGCGGCGCAAGAGCAGAAATTGCGCCATTCAGGTTTTGTCGCGGTTCACGCGCTCGATGCGCGGATCAAACAGCATCATGCCGGAGGAGGAGAGTAGACGTGGGACAAAGCGCAGAGACGAGAGAGTTCGTGTTGCTGAACAAGTATGGCATGCACGTGCGTCCGGCTGGACTTTTCGCCAAGGTGGCATCGCGTTTCAACGCTGAGGTCGAGGTCGAAAAAGAGGGCTGTGTCGTGTCGGGCAAGAGCATCATGGCGCTCATGACGCTGGAGGCCGTCTGCGGCACCCGGTTGCGCGTGACCGCCTGCGGCCCCCAGGGGCACGAAGTGCTCGACGAGTTGGAGGCGCTCGTGGCGCGCAAATTCGATATTCCAGATGAACAGTGATCAGCACATACAGGGTGGCGGTGGCGGTGCCATGCGCATGCTGACCGGTCTTGCGGCCTCGCGCGGTTTCGTCGCGGGGCCCGTCTATCTTTTCCGCACCACGGGAAACGATCAGATCCCAGAGTACCGGTTAGAGCCCGACCAGATTCAGCAGGAGCTCTCTCGGCTGACCGCTGCCTTCGCCCTCACCCGGACCCAGATCCGGTCGCTGTCGCATGAACTGAGCAAGCGTATCAGCGGCGATGAGGCGACGATTTTCGACGGGCATCTGATGATCCTTGACGATCCCTCTTTTGTCGGGTCGTGCAAAGAGCGGATCACCAAGGAGTATTTCAACGCCGAAGCGGCTGTGAATGCGATCGCCGAGAAGTATTCGTCAATCTTCGCGGCCATGGATGACTCCTATCTGAAAGAGCGCGCCAAGGATGTGGGCGATATCGCCAAACGCATCATCCGCAATCTCATGGGCGGCGCCGACTCTCAGTCTTTCCGCGTCGAACAGCCGTGCATTGTGGTGGCGGACGAACTGACGCCCTCCGAAACGATCTCGATGCCCAAGCACTTGATTCTCGGCTTCGCCACGGACCGCGGCAGCACGACGTCGCACGCCTCCTTGTTGGCGCGCGCGCTGGGCATTCCAGCGGTTGTCGGACTGGGCTCGCTTTCAGAGATCGTCAAAACCGGCGACTTGTTGCTGCTCGACGGATCGCGCGGCAAAGTGATTCTCAACCCGGGGCGTGATGAGCGGCTGGCCTTCGACAAGATGGTCGCCCGCTCCAAGACGCTGGAGGAGACGCTCGAGCAGGGGAAACTCGCGCCCGGCGCGACGTCCGACGGCCATGCGGTTCCGATGCTGGCGAATGTGGACCACAGCACGCCGATGACCGGGCTCTATGCGGTCGGTGTGGAAGGAATCGGCCTGTACCGTACGGAGTACCTTTGGCTTTCGCTGGACCGCGAGCCGACAGAGGAGGAACAGACTCAGGCCTATACGGCAGCGGTTCGCGCTCTGCCCGCTAATCAGCCGGTGACGATCCGCGTGCTGGATCTCGGCGGCGACAAGATGACCAAAAATTCGTCTGCGGCCACTCACAAAGAGGCCAACCCCTTTCTGGGCAACCGGTCCATCCGTTACTTGTTGCGTAATCCGGACGTGTTCCGACGGCAGTTGCGCGCGATCCTGCGGGCAAGCGCGCACGGGAACGTGATGCTGATGTACCCGATGGTCTCGGCGATTGAAGAGTTGCGGGCGGCCAATCTGGAGCTTCACGCGTGCATGGAGCAGATGCGTGCCGAGGGCATCGCCTTCGACGAGAACATCAAGCGCGGCGTGATGATTGAGATCCCTGCGGCGGCGCTGATTGCCGACGCGTTGGCGAAGGAGTCCGATTTCTTTTCGTTGGGAACGAACGACCTGATCCAGTATACGCTGGCCGTCGACCGCCTCAACGAGACGGTGGCCAGCCTATATCAGCCCACTCACCCGGGCGTGCTGCAGTTGATCGCTATGACAGTCGAGGCCGGGCACGCGCACGGGATCAAGGTGTCAGTGTGCGGAGAAATGGCCGCAGACCCCGTGCTGTCAGTTCTCATGATCGGCATGGGAGTGGACGAATTCAGCATGTCGCCCAATCTGGTTCCTCCCGTCAAGCGGATCGTGAGCCAGATATCCTACGAAGAGGCGAAGACGCTGGCCGCTACGGTGCGCCGCATGTCGGGAACCTCCGCCGACAAAATATACACTTACAGCCGCAACCAGATCATGAAGCTCGTTCCTGACCTGCTTTACCTCCAATGAGGTGAGCCTTTCCGCCGTTCTCTCTGGCATGGAGACGTCCGCCAAATTAGACCAGACGGACGTCAACGCCCTTATTCCGGAGTCGCGCAACTTCGCTCTTTGGAGCCAGTGTGTCAGTGATCAGGATGTCGATGCGCGCGGCGGCCATGATGCGGGCAAAGCCTGCGCGTCCGAGCTTAGAGGCGTCCGCCAGCACGATGGTCTGTTGCGCCTGTTCGGACATATGGCGGCAGATCTCGGCAATTTCCGCATTGTCGGCGGTGACTCCCTTGGCAAGCGAGACGCCGTCCGATCCGAGAAACGCTTTGGCCACGTGGAATTGTTGCAGTTCGCGCAGCGTGGCGGGGCCTGTCATGGCCTCAAGCGCCGGCCTGAATTCGCCCCCCGTGAGCGTGACCTGCACGCCTGGGTTGTTTCTGACGTAGGGCAACAGCAGGGTGGAGTTGGTCACGATCTTAACGCCTTGGCGGCCCAGCAGGAATCGGGGAATGAGCGACGTCGTGGTGCCCGCCGTAATCATCACGTCATCGAGGTCTCCGATCAGCTCGGCGGCCGCGCGAGCAATGCGGGTTTTCTCCTCCATGCGGGCGCGTTGGCGCTCCAGCACATGTGCGTGAAACGCGGGCAACCCTCCGCCGTGATGCCGCACCACCAGACCTTGCGTGGCGAGGTCGTTCAAGTCGTTGCGGATTGTGACCTCGGAAACCTTGAACCGCCTGCTTAAATCGGCGACGGAAAGGGTCGGAGACTCCATCAGCAGATCCAGAATCTGTCGTTTTCGCTCGTGCGCTTTCGCCATGAAGATAAGCTCCTGCTAAGAGTTCGAAGGTTTTAATTAATAATTCGGAAGTACAATTAAATCAAGTCGAAACTTTTTCAAACTTTTGCGAATTGTCAGCCGAAAACAAGTGTGATATTCTAAAAACATGTTCCTGACGCAGGGCGTATGGGCGCCTGATGCGGGACGGGGACGAGGGCGCGAAGGCCGATAGGGCCGCCCGTAGTCTGAAACGAAAGGGGCGTTCGATGAGCAAGGCGACGATGTGTGTGTTGGCCGGCGCGGTTGCGACGGTCGCGTGCAGTGTGATGGCCGCGGATGCGACGGTCAAGTTGGATGAGAAGTATCGTCCGAAGCTGTTCAAGCAGTTTGGCGATCATGTCAATACGCCGGACGGTTTGGCGCAGGACAAGGACGGCAACATCTTTATGGCCGCGCCTAACTTCGTGGACCAGTCGTATGCGGGCACCATCATGAAGATGGACAAGAAGAGCGGCAAGTGGTCGGTCTTCATCGCCGGACTGCTGCATCCCGACACCAAGCGCGGCGCGCCCATGGGCATGGAGTTCGACGAGGACGGCAACCTCTACTACTGCGACAACCAGTATTTCTTCGATAAGAGTTACAAGTCGCGCATGATCCGCGTGGTGATCGACAAGAACGGCGAGCCTGTGAAAATGGAGCCCGTGGTCGAGAACATCAAGCTGGCCAACGCGGCGCGCGTCCGCGGCAACGCGCTCTATTTTACGGACACCTTCTTCGACGTCGAAGGCAAGAATCAGGGCGGCGTGTACCGCGTGCCTTTCAGCGCGTTTAAGAACGGCCCCGCACACCTGCTGCCCAAAGAGCAGGCGGCGAACGACCCGTACTGCATCGGGATCTGCGACACCGTGCCGCTGCCGCACCGCAAAGACACTGCGTCGTGTGACGGCATGTGCTTTGACAAGAACGGGAACATCTACGTCGGCAACTTCGGCGACGGGCACTTCTACGTCCTGAAACTGAAAGCGGACGGCTCGTATGAGAAGCCTGTGACGCTGATCAACGACCAGAAGGTTTTCCCGTGCTGCGACGGCATCTGCTATTACGCGAAGAAGGATTGGGTCATCATGACCGACTCCGAGCGTAACGCGGTCCTTTACTGGGACATCAAGGCTGGCAAACTGGGCACCTTGTGGATGAACGACGACACCGATGGCGCGGACGGGTTGCTGGATCAGCCGTGCGAGCCAATGGTGTGGGGCAACAAGCTCATCGTCGTGAACTTCGACATGACCTTCCCTGGCCTCAAGAACAGCAAGAACGACCCGGTTCACACCGTGAGCGTGATGGATCTGGAAAAGTCTGGCTGTCCCTTTCTGAATCTGTTCCGCTAAGGAACGGTGCGCTGGGCCGGTTTGCCGGCCCGGACGCGAAAGGGCCAAACGCTTCGGATTGACGGTTGCGGGCGATCACAGTGACCGCCCTGATTCCCCTATGGACGGCCCGCCTGGCCGTCTTTATCTTCACATTTCGCACGGGGCGTTACCCGTGCGGCTGAAAAGGAAAGCATCAGACATGCAGAATTTTTTGGATTTCAAAGGTAAGACAGCGCTCGTGACCGGTGCGACCGGTGCTATCGGCAAAAGCATCGCACAAGGATTGGCGCAATGCGGCGCACGGGTGGTCATCACAGATCTCAAGCAGGCGACGGTCGACGCGACCGTAGCCGAGTTCACGTCCGCCGGATACGACGTGGCGGGGCTGGCTGCGGATGTGACGAATGAGGGCCAGGTGAAGGCGGTGATCGACACAGCAGCCGCGCGCTTCAACAACGTGATCGATATCCTCGTGAACGTCGCGGGCGTGGCGGGCCAGAGCCCGATCGAGGAGATCACAGAGAAGGAGTGGGACTTCGTGTTCGCGGTGAACTGTAAGGGCACCTTCTTTTTCATCAAGCATGCCGTGCCGTTCATGAAGGCAGCCAAGTACGGCAAGATCGTGAACTTCTCATCGCAGTCGGGCAAGATGGGCTCCGCCTTGCTTAGCCACTACAGCGCGGCCAAAGGCGCCATCATTACGTTTACGCAGGCTCTGGCGCACGAGTTCGCAAAGGACAACATCAATGTGAACTGTGTCTGCCCCGGCATTACGGACAACACCGGCGTTTGGACGTTCATGTCCTCGAACTACATCGAGAACCTCAAGCAGGAGCGCGCGGACGTGGTGAAGCGCTTCACCGCTAAGATTCCGCTGGGACGCCTGGCCAGCATTGAGGATGTGGTGGGGACGACGGTCTACCTCTGTTCTTCGGCTGCGGATTACCTGACGGGTCAGTCGATCAACATTTCGGGCGGACGGTTGATGTAAGAACGTTTACGGAGAATGCGAAACATGAGCACGATTACAAAAGAGGTTGTCGCGAAGATGATGGATCACGCAGTGCTGAAGCCTGCGATGACCGATGATGACATCCGCAAAAATGCGGCGATGTGCGTGGCCAGGGGCGTGGGCGACCTGTGCGTTCGCCCGACCGATGCCGCGCTGGCCGCGAAGCTGGTGAAGGGCTCTGGCACGACCGTCGCCGTCGTGATCGGCTTCCCGCATGGCGCGAGCCGCTGGGAAGTCAAAGCGCTAGAGGCCAAGCTGGCGATCGAGGACGGCGCGAACGAGTTGGACATGGTGATGAATATCGGTAAGTTTCTCTCGGGAGATTACGACACTGTCAAGCGCGAGATTGAGGCGGTTGTGGCCGTGGCCAAGCCCAAAGGCGTGCTCGTGAAAGTCATCCAGGAGTCCTGCCTGCTGACGCTGGATCAAGTTGCGAAGGCCTGCGAGATCGCGATCGCGGCAGGCGCTGATTTCGTGAAGACCTCCACCGGGTTCAACGGCGATGGCGCAACGGTAGAGCAGGTCGCGGTCATGCTGAAGACCTGCGCGGGTCGCGCGAAGGTCAAGCCCTCCGGCGGCATCCGCGACTGGGACCGCGCCGTGATGTTCCTGAAGATGGGCGTGGGCCGTCTGGGCGTCGGTTCGGCCGACAAGATCCTCGACGGCGCGCCTGCGGGTGACGGGTATTGATCGGAATGGGGCGACCCGCCGGTCGCCCGTACATCAGGTAGGGGCAGGCCTCCGTGCCTGCCCATTCTCAAACAAGTCTCTGTGCCTGCCTTTTTCTCAAGGAAGTATCGTATGATGCGTGCGGTGGTTTATCACGGACCCATGGACGTGAAAGTGGAATCTGTTGCTGTTCCCATGTGCGGGGACGGTGAACTGCTGGTCAAGGTCGATGGCTGCGCGGTGTGCGGCTCGGACATGAAGGCGTACAAGTCGGGCAACCCGCGCATGCGTCCGCCGATCGTGATGGGCCATGAGTTCGCGGGCGTGATCGTCGAGAACCGCGCGGGTTCCGGTTTCGCTGCGGGCGAGCGCGTGGTGATGGCGACGTCGGTGGCGTGCGGCACGTGCGTATATTGCGCGCGGGGCTGGCGCAACCTGTGCGCGAACATCCGTCCCATGGGGTTCGGCTACGATGGCGGCATGGCCGAGTACGTCGTGATCCCAGAGCTGGCCGTGCGCGGCGGGCATGTGATCAAGGTGCCTGCGTCCGTCAACCCGCTCCACGCGGCGCTAGCCGAGCCGGTGAGCTGCGCGGTCAATTCGTGCGAGAACAGCCAGGTGCAGAAGGGCGACACGGTGCTCGTGATGGGCGCGGGGCCCATGGGCATCCTGAACGCGGTGGTGGCGCGGGAATATGGCGCGGCGAAGGTTATCTTGTCGGAGATCAACCCTTCGCGCTTGGCTCAGGGCGGCGCATTCGGCTTCG
This sequence comes from uncultured Lentisphaeraceae bacterium, assembly GCA_964434815.1. GTDB lineage: Bacteria > Verrucomicrobiota > Kiritimatiellia > RFP12 > UBA1067 > CAYSXF01. Next base: position 210 of record CAYSXF010000007.1, on the reverse strand, counting down.
ACCGGTTGGTGAATCCCACGCAGGAAGACTTGGCACAGGTGGTCAAAGACGAGACTGGCGGCATCGGCGCGGACGTTGTGATCGTGGCGGCGCCTGCGGCGGCGCCGCAGGAACAGGCGATGACGCTGGTGCGCAAACGTGGCACGGTCTGTCTCTTCGCGTCGCTGCCTGCGGGCAAGAGCATGCTGAACGTCGACAGCCGGCCTATCC
>CAYSXF010000006.1:0-18224 GCA_964434815.1 uncultured Lentisphaeraceae bacterium | reverse complement strand
GGCCTCGACCTCTATCCCGCTCAATGATAAATCACACGCTAAACCCGGAAGCGCCACTTATCTCACCGTTTCGGAATTATAATTCGTGAAACAGAAGCTCGGGCTACTTGGTTCGCAACCTCCCGATTAACGCGATTGAGCCCATGGGGCGAATGTTGATGGATGAAATGACGGAATAGACAAGAATTTAGATGCGTCGGCCCTCGAACAGGTATGGACGCGCAATGTCCGTTTGTGGATAATAGGGCATACAGTTAGATGGTGAGTGCCACGCAAGCTGTTCGTGTAAAAGGAGACAGACGATGGGAATGTTCGAGACGACCGGGCGTGCGGAGGGACTGGCGGAGCGCAAGCCGAACACGCTGGCGAAGCTGCGGCGCATGAGAACTGCCTTGAGCCACCAGGAGCCAGACCGCGTGCCGGTCAGCGATTTCTTCTGGGGCGGCTTCACCCGGCGCTGGCGCGAGGAGCTCGGACTGCCCGCGGATGCGAATCCGTACTATCACTATGACCTCGACTGGATCTGCACCGTGCCGAACATGGATCCGTGGATCCGACCGTTCGAGACGCTGAAGGAGACGCCGCTGGAGGTGACGGTCAAAACCGGCTTCGGCGCAATCATGCGCAAGGTTTACGACTTTCCCATGCCTGAGTTCGTCGGCTTCGAGACGGACACCCTTGAAAAACTGGAGGCGGCCGTCGAAACGTTCGACCGGCCGGACGACCCCCGGCGGTTCTTCAGCGCGGGCGACAACCAGATCGCCGGCGTGGGCGACGGTTTCGAGCGCAATTCGCCGGCGTGGACAAGTACGGTCCGCTCGCTGTGGCCCGACTTCCCCGTGTTCGGCAGCATGATCGAGGTGAACGAGTTCATGACGCGCTTCATCGGCCCCGAGAACCACATGCTGTGGGTCGGTCTGGAGCCTGAGCGCATGGCCGCTGTGATCGCGAAAGTCGGGCAGTTCTATTTCGACTGCGCCAAAGCGGAGATCGACGCGGCTGCCGGCAAGCTCGACGGCTTCGTCATCTGGGGCGACTTCGCCTACAAGTGCGGCACCTTCATGAACCCCGACTTCTGGCGCGAGCACTACAAGCCGTGGGTCAAGGCGATGACGGACTATGCGCATGCTCACGGGCTCATGGTGATTTACCACGGCTGCGGCAATGTGAACCGCGTGATCCGCGACTTCGCGGAGATGGGCGTGGACGCCTACAACCCGCTCGAAGTCAAGGCCGAGATGGACGCGGTGAACCTGCGGCGCGAGATCGGCCACACGCTCGGCTTCTGCGGCAACAGCGACATCCAGATTTGGGAGACGGGCGATTTGGAGGCGATCCGGCGCGAGGTGCTGCGCAAATTGAACGCGGCCAAAGGCGGCGGGTTCATTTTCCAGTCGGATCACTCCGTGGCCAGCAACGTCTCCGGCAAGACTTACGACTTCATCGTCAAGCTTGTGCGCGAGTACGGCAAGTATCCGCTGAAGCTGGGTGAATTTGAGGAGCAGCTATGAACCCCGTTGCCGCAAACCCCTTTCTCGGCATCGCGATGCACGCGGTCGGTGCCACCTTCGCAGCCACCTGCTACACGCCGCAGAAGCGCGTGACCGGCTGGTCATGGCAGAGCTACTGGCTCACGCAGGCCTCGTTCTGCTGGTTTCTGCTGCCGCTGCTCGGCGCATGGCTCACGATCCCGGAACTCGGCGCGGTGCTGCGCGAGGCGCCGCGCTCGGCGATGACGCAGTCGTTCCTGCTGGGCGCGGCTTATGGCATCGGCGGCACGGCGTTCGGCATCTCGATCCGCCACATCGGGTTCTCGCTGACCTACGCGATCGCGGTCGGGCTCTCGAGCGTGCTGGGCACGCTGATTCCGCCGCTGGTCGCGGGCACGCTGGTCTCGACGCTCAGCAAGCCTGGCTCGGAGTGGATCATCGCCGGCATCGTCGCGGGCACGCTGGGCATCGCCGGAGCGGGCTGGGCCGGACGCATGAAGGAGCGCGACCTCAGCGCGCAGGCGAACAGCGGCCAGTTCTCGCTGATGAAAGGGCTGCTGCTCTCGCTCCTGGCCGGTGTGCTCTCAGCGGTCTACGGGTTCGCGCTGGCCGCAGGCGAGCCCATCGCGGACATCGCCTCCGCGCACGGCGCAGGCGTGTGGCGCGGCAACGTCGTGTACATCTTCTCCAACACGGGCGCGTTCATCACAACGGCGATCTACTGTCTCTGGCTGCACGCGCGGCATCGCACGCTGGGCGAACTGGTCGCGCTGCCGGCCGGACAGGAGGAGTCGAGCCTGCCGCTGAACTGGGCGATGGCGTTCGTGACCGGCCTGTTCTGGTACGGCCAGTTTTTCTTCTACAACCTCGGCCACGTGCGGATGGGCCACTACAAGTTCACGAGCTGGGCGATCCACATGATCATGCTGGTGCTCATCAGCAACCTCGTCGGCATTGTGCTGCGCGAGTGGAGGCAGTGCCGCAGGCTCACGCACCGTATGATCGGTGTGGCGCTGGCCGTGCTGATCGTCGCCGTGCTGTTGCTGACGTATGGAAACTACATCGGCGAGGTTCTCGCAGCGAAAGGATAGGTGTGGCATGCAGAGATTTAGGTTTTTTCAGACAGGATTTACAGGATTATCAGGATTAACTCTGACGAAGTCATCCTGTTCAATCCTGTCATCCTGTCAAAAGAAATTGATTTTCAGTGTTCTTTTGGTAAACGTAGCGACTGCGTGGTCTGTAGACACGAGCACAGATCCCGGTTGCGTGGTGTGGGACACGCCGAGTGCGGACAGCAACGGCACCATGCCGCTGGGCAACGGCGAGGTCGCGCTGAACGCGTGGATCGAACCGTCGGGCGACCTGCGCTTTTTCATCGCGCGCACCGACGCGTGGGACGAGTACGGGCGGCTGCTCAAGGTGGGCGGCGTGCGCGTGCGCATCGGCGACGGCGGCGCGGAACGGACAAAAGTCTTCAGGCAGACGCTGACGGTGCAGGACGGAACTCTTCGGGCGACTTACGGCGAAGGCGCGGCACAGGTAGAGCTGAGGCTTTGGGTGGACGCCAATCGGCCGGTGATCGTGGTGGAAGCGACCAGCGCGCAGCCGACGGTTGCCAGCACGACGCTGGAGCTGTGGCGCACCAATGAGGTCACGCTGGCCAAGCTGCAGTGCAGCGACGTGCTCAACGGCTGCCGCGATAGGCAGACGGTGACCACGCGCGACACGGTGCTGACGGGACTCGCCGACCGCATCGGCTGGTATCACCGCAACGAGCAGTCCGTCGGCCCCGACCTGTGCGGGAAGATTCAGGGCATGGCCGGCTTTGCCCGGCCCGACCCGCTGCTGCACCGCACCTTCGGCGCAGTGATCGCGACAGATCGGGCTGCGCGCAGCGACGACAGAACGCTGGGTTCGACAAGCGGCACGCGGCATGTGTTCGAGATCGCGGTACACACCCTGCATCCGGCGACTGCGGAGAAGTGGCAGGCTGACACGGCGGACCTGCTCAATGCGGCGCACGCGGTGCCGCTGGCCGAACGGCGGAAGGCGCACGAAGCCTGGTGGTCGGAGTTCTGGGGCCGGAGCTGTATCCGCGTCACGCAGAACGGGTTGCCCGTGGAGCGGCCGGAAGGCGGGGCCGGGCTGCCGACAAATGCGCTGCCGCTCTCGATCGGCATGAACTCGAAAGGCGGCTCGCGCTTCAACGCGGCGTTCGGCCGGGTGAGCGTCTACGAGGTCGCGCTGAAAGACGCCGACATCGCGGCGCTGGCCGCCTTGCCGCACGACCAGCCCGCAGCGCCGCACGCCGCGCGGCTTTTCAGCGGGATTGTCGCGCAGCCGCAAGCCTTGTCGCAGCTCGCGGGCCAGACTTTTGCTAACGGCTTCACGGTCGAGGCGTGGATCAAAAGCGACAACGGCTTCAAGGGCGATGGGCGCATCGCAGACAAGGAGACCCCCGGAGGCGCGGACGGTTTTCTGTTCGACACGCATCCGGGTGACAGTCTGCGACTCATCGTGGGCGGCGCGGCCATCTCCCACAAGGGCGTTCTCAAATCCGGCATATGGCAGCACGTCGCGGCGGTCATCGGGCCGTCTGGCGTGGGGCAGGTGTTTCTCAACGGCAAGGCGCTCGGGGGCGATCCGGGGTCGGTGGACGTTGAGGGCGACGACGCGTCTGCCGTGAGCCGTGGCTATACGCTGCAGCGCTTCATCAGCGCCTGTGCGGGCCGCGGACGCTATCCGATCAAATACAACGGCTCGCTTTTCACCGTGCCGTTCGATGACCAGCCCGAGTATGCGGACTACCGCCGCTGGGGGCCCGGCTACTGGTGGCAGAACACGCGCGAGCCCTACTACTCGATGTGCGCGGCGGGCGACTTCGACCTGCTGGAGCCGCTTTTCCAGATGTATGCGCGCGACCTGCTGCCGCAGTTCACTTACCGCACCAAACGCTACCTGAATCACGCCGGTGCCTACATACCGGAGTGCATCTACTTCTGGGGCGACATGTTCAGCGAAACCTACGGCTGGCAGCCGTGCGATGAGCGCGCGGACAAGTTGCAGGCCAGCCGCTGGCACAAGTGGGAGTGGGTCAGCGGGCTGGAGCTGAGCCTGCTCCTGCTCGACCGCTACGCGTACACCGGCGACGCGGAGTTTTTGCGCAAGACGGCTCTGCCCTGCGTGCGCGAAATCCTCACCTTTTTCGACCAGCAGTATCAGGTGGGTGCGGACGGCAAGCTCGTGATGCACCCCGCTCAGGCGTGTGAGACGTGGTGGGAGTGCACCAATCCGATGCCTGAGCTTGCGGGGCTGTACGCGGTCACAGAAAGCTGCCTCGCTTTGCCGGAGAAGCAGACGACCGCGGACGAGCGCGCGTTCTGGCAGGCGCTGCGGGCCAAGCTGCCCGCGCTGCCGACGATGCAGAACCCCGGCGGCAAGACGCAGCTCGCGCCCGCGCAAGCGTTCAAGCAGAAGAGCAACTGCGAGAACCCGGAGCTCTATGCGGTGTTTCCGTTCCGGCAGTTCGGGCTCGGGCGTCCGAACATGGAGTGGGCGGTGGAGGCGCTGAACCGCCGCGGTGACCGCGGGCCGTTCGGCTGGCGTCAGGAGGACGTGTTCATGGCGTATCTCGGGCAGACCGCCGCGGCCCGCGACTATGTGGTGCGGCGCGCGCGGAAAAAATGCGGGTCGCAGCGCTTCCCCGCGTTCTGGGGGCCGAACTACGACTGGACGCCCGACCAGTGCCACGGCGGCATCCTGCTCAAGGCGGTGCAGTCGCTCTTGCTGCAGACCGATGGCCGCAAGATCTACCTGCTACCCGCGTGGCCGCGCGACTGGGACTGTGAGTTCAAGTTGCATGCGCCGTTGCAGACGGTGGTCACCGGCACGGTCAAGAACGGCAAGCTGATCGCGTGGGACGTCACGCCCGCCGAACGCAAGGCCGACGTGGTGGTCATGCCGTGACGACTTCACACGTTCAAAGGTCTTCCTTGCCGCTTCGACTTGACTAAGAACGTACGATTTGAAAATATACGTACGTACGAATTGGAAGGAGGCAAAATATGACCATTACAGCTTCTGCGCTGAGATCTGACATTTACCGGTTGCTCGACGGTGTCGCTGAGACCGGCAAGGAACTCAAGGTCGAGAGAAAGGGAAAACTATTGAAGATCGTGCCAGTCGGCAAGCAAGGCAAACTGGCGAGATTGACGGCTCACGCGTGTGTGTCGGGAGACCCGGAAGACCTGGTCCACATCGACTGGTCGGAGGAGTGGCGCCATGATCTACCTTGACACTCACGTCGTCGTCTGGCTATATGCGGGGGACACAGACCGTCTTTCCGATCCGGCACGAGAGCACATTGAACGCGATGATCTTCTGGTGTCACCGATCGTGCAGTTGGAGTTGGCGTATCTAAAGGAACTTGGCCGCATCACGGCGGATTCGGCGCTGATCCTCGAGACGCTTGGGCAGAGCATTGGACTCGGGCTGTGCCGGCAGCCGTTTCTCCGCGTCGTGGTCGAGAGCATTGGACAGCACTGGACCCGCGATCCCTTTGACCGGCTGATTGTGGCACAGGCGCGTGTCAGTGGGGCCAAGCTGGTCACGAAGGATCGTACCATTCGCGAGAACTACGCCTTTGCCATCTGGTAACACCTTGGAAAGGAGCCGCCATGCAACGTTACGGATCGGTGATCGAAGTCAAACCCGAGAAGCTGGTGGAGTACAAGCGCCTGCATGCGGCGGCATGGCCCGGCGTGCTCAGGATGATCAAAGCGTGCCGCCTCCAGAACTACTCGATCTATCTGCGGCGGCTGCCGGACGGGCGGCACTACCTTTTCAGCTACTTCGAATACGCGGGCGACGACTTCGCGGCGGACATGGCGAAGATGGCGGCCGATCCAGAGACCCAGCGCTGGTGGGCGGCCTGCAAGCCCTGCCACACGCCGTTCGAGGATCGCGCGCCGGACGAGTGGTGGGCGGGCATGGAAGAGGTGTTCCACTTGGAATAAACCGAAATAAACCGGTTCTCCTTGTGCCGGAAGCCCGGAATCAGGTATACTCTCTCTCACGACTTGGGTTTATCTTGCTCATAAGAAATGCAGGGTCGGCCTACTATTAAAGGAGTCTTATGATACGGAATACGATATATAAACTGTTAGCGACAGCCGCGCTGGCCCTGGCCGGTCTGTGCCACGCCGCGAACGCCCCTGATACCTATATGGTGGTCGATCTGTCGGCAGAGATTGGTCAGAACTTTCCTGTGTCTTACACGAACGCAGAACCGATAGGCGGCTGGACAGACACGGACAAAACAACAAAGATGATTTTGCGTAAAGTCCCTCGTGGCACCTTCTTGATGGGAAGCCCAACTAATGAGGTTGGACGCTTCAGCTTGGACAATCGTGAAGATCAGCGTAGTGTCACGATCAGCAATGACTATTATATCGGCGTGTTCGAAGTGACGATGGGGCAATGGCGCAGAGTTGCAAATGGGAAGATTGCCGACAGTTCAATGCCCAAGAATTTGTATAATGAGTCTCTTGGATATTCTGATTTCATTACTAAAATTCGGAGCAGAACGATAAACATGCCCTTCGACCTCCCGGATGAGGCGCAGTGGGAGTATGCCTGTCGCGCCGGATCGACAAACGCGTTTTGTTTCGGCTCGGATACGAACCAGTTGGCAGCTTACGCGTGGTATGATCAAAACAGCGGAGGGTTGCCGCAAATGGTGGGTTTGCTGGCGAAAAATACGTGGGGCCTTTATGACATGCACGGCAATCTGGACGAGGTGTGTCATAAGCTATCTGATTCGGGAGACTGGGGCTGCGGCGGTCAGTACAGTAGCACTGCATACCAGTGCCGGTCAGCGGCCCGTGATAATTATAGCGATCAAGATGGTTTCCGTATCTGCCTGACGGTTCCGACGCAGTATTATACGCTTACGGTGAGTAACGGGACAGCAGAGGCCACGAGTTGCACCAATGGTCAAGTGGTGGCGATTTTGGCAAATCCGCCCGACAAAGATTACGTTTTTGACCGTTGGACGGGAGACGCGCAGACAGTGGCGAATGTGCTAGCGACAAACACGACGATCCGGATACCGGGTACGAATGTAATGGTCGCCGCAACCTATCGTTGGGCACCTAAAACACTAACAGTCTATAACGGCAGTGGTAGCGGCCAATATGCGCCGGGTGATCTGGTTCCCATCGCAGCCAATATGCCGCCCTCGATGCAGACATTCGACCATTGGAAGGTCGTTCCGGATGGCGTTGTGTTGGGGACTGCCTTTTCGGCTGCTGAAGCCTCGACCACGCTCGCGATGCCGGCGATGGACCTCGAACTCACCGCGATCTACACCAACATCCCGACGTACGCGCTGACGGTGAATGGCGGGACGGGCAGCGGAAGCTACACCAACGGCCAGCGGGTGGCGGTCAAGGCGGATGCGCCGCCGGCGTATCACACTTTCCTCTGGACGGGCAACACCGCGACGCTGGCGGACGTGCACGCGTGGGAGACCACGCTGGTGATGCCGGCCACGGCGGTGACGGTGACCGCCACGTATCCCGCGATCCTTTATCCGCTGACCGTGCAAAACGGCGCTGGCAGCGGCAGTTACACGAACGGTCAGGCCGTCACGGTCAGTGCGGGCAACGCGCCGTCGGCGGGGCACACGTTCGATGTCTGGACGGGCGACACCAACGGGGTGGCGGACATCTTTGCGGCGACCACGACTGTGACGGTTGCGGGCGCGACGCGGCTGGCGCCGGCTTACCGGCCGATCCCCGTGCCCGCGAACACCTATATGGTCGTGGATCTGACGGCTTCGCAGACGAACGGGGCGGTCTCCTATCTCGACGCGCTTCCCGCGGACGGCTGGACGGACGAGTACAAGACCGACAAGATGGTCTTGCAGAAGATCCCCGGCGGCGTGTTCCAGATGGGCAGTCCGGTGGGCGAGGCCGGCCGCGTCCTTGACGAGACCCAGCACACCGTGACGCTGAACAAGGTCTTCTACATCGGCGTGTTCGAAGTGACGCAGGCGCAGTGGGAACACGTGGCGGGCACCTGGCCGAGCTACTACAGCAACGAGGTCGACCGCGCGACGCATCCGGTCGAAAAAGTCTCGTACGCGAATATCCGCGGCGCGGCGAACGGCGCGAAGTGGCCGGCGAGCGCGGCCGTGGAGAGCGACTCGTTCATGGGCAGATTCAGGGCAAAGACCGGCGACGCCGGGTTCGACCTGCCGACCGAGGCGCAGTGGGAGTACGCCTGCCGCGCGGGAACCACGGGCGCCTATGCGGGCGTGTTGGCTGATATGGCTGTGTATGCGGCCAACAGCACCGGGCTGGCAGGGGAGAAACTGCCTAACCCTTGGGGGTTGTACGACATGCACGGCAACGTGGCGGAGATCTGTCTGGACTGGTATGCGGGAAGTCTGGGCAGCGCCGCGCAGACCGATCCGCTCGGGGCGACGGGCAGCACGATGAGCCGCCGGGTCATGAAGGGCGGCGGGTACACTGCGGCGGCGGACCTGTGCCGTTCGGCTTGGCGCGGCAACCTGCTGGCCACAAACGCTTTTGCGAACACGGGCTTGCGCATGGCCCGCACAGTCGGCGTGGCGTATGCGCTGACGGTCATCGACGGTGCGGTCAACACGGGCGGGCTTTTCGTTGCGGGAACACAGATTCCGGTCGGCGCGGCGCTGAAGGGGCCGGCGTGGATTTTCTCCAAGTGGGTGCTCCAGCCGGCAAACGCCAGGCTCGGGGCGCTGTTCTCGGCCACCCAGTCCGAAACGGTGGTCACGATGCCCACGAACGCGGTCACCCTGACGGCCACCTTCGGGCTGTCGCCGGACTACACGGTTCTGACGGTGACGGGCGGCACGGGGAGCGGCACGTATACCAACGGGCAGGCCGTGGCGGTCTCCGCCGGCGCTCCGCCCGCCTGGTACATGTTCGACCGCTGGACCGGGAACACGAACGGCGTGGCGGATGTCACGGCGGCCGCTACGTCGGTGAGCATGGCGGGCGGGATGGTCGGGCTGACCGCGACGTACCGGGTGCGCGACGACCTGCCGGCGGACGTCCAGTGGCTGACGGAGATCAGCAACGGTGTGACCAACCGCCGGCTGGAGCAGGCCGGGACGCCGGTGACGGTCGCGGCGGCAGCGGCCCCGGCGGGCAAGGCGTTCGGCTGGTGGAACGTGTCGCCCGCGGGCGCCGATTTAGGGGCCGGGTTCAATGCCGGGACCGCACCGGCGACGCTGGTGATGCCGACATTACCGCTGACGGTGACGGCTATTTATGTGACGAATCCGGGTTCGACGCCCGGCGCAGTCGATGTGCGGCTCACGGATCAGTTCGGCGCGGCGCTGCCGGACGCGAGATGGAGCCCGGACGCAGGGAAGAATTGGTATCCGGCGGGCGTCTGTCCGCTGAAGCCAGCGACATACATACTGACTTTCAAGACGCCGGGGGTGAACTGGCTGACGCCTGCCAACAAGACCGTTACAGTGAAGAGCGCCACGGCGGTCATCGTGAACGCGATCTTCCAGTGGGTGCCGGTGGTGGCGGTCCAGCTCGTGAAGGGCGACGCGCGCGACGCGGTGACGCTGTCGCCCGCCAGCGGGCAGGTTCTGCCGGGCAAGTCGGTGGCGCTCACGGCGGTGCCGGCGTCGACCAGCGTGTTTGTGAGCTGGGAGGACGGCAACGGGACGGCCGCGCGGACGGTGGCTCCGGCCACGAACGCCCTGTATCTGGCGACGTTCCGGCTGAAGTCCTCCTACACCAACGCGCCTGTGCTGATGCCGGCGGCGGCGGACGGCACGGTCGGTGTCGCGTTCTCGACGGCGGTCGGGATCAACGAGCGTCCGGCGACTTTCGCAGCCAAGAGCCTCCCCGCAGGGCTGGTTCTGAACGCCAAGACCGGCGCAATTACCGGGATACCCACGAAGGCTGGGACGAACGCGGTGCTCATCACGGCCACGAATCCTAATATCCGCTCGGCGACAACGACGCTTACGATCACCATCGCGGCCCAGGCCGCCCAGGCGCAGGGGACATTCACGGGATACGCAGGCACGGGGCTGGCCGAAACCAACCGCTCGGTCGAGGGGCTGTTCACGATGACGGTCACGCCGCTCGGCGCGATCACCGCCAAGATCACGGCGCAGGCGGCGTCGTACAGCTTCGCGTCCTCGTCCTGGGCTACGGTGACGTCCGACGGCATCTATCACGCGACGATGCGGACGGCCAAGGGCGAGACCTTGGCTGTGGCGGTGGACTCTGCGGCAGGCACGGTGCGCGGCCTCTTGGGGGGCGGCGCGTACGGCGTGCGTACGGTCGAGGTCGCGGCGCAGCGCAACGCGTTCCTGAACAAGGCGGACGCGGGCTATGCGGCTGCCACCAACGCGCTCGCCCATTACAAGGGATACTACACGGTGTCGCTGCCGGTTGCCGCCTGCGAGGCGGACGGCGCGGCAGGGAACGCGCAGAACGGGTCGGGTTATCTGACGCTGACGGTCAAAGACGGCGGCGCGGTGACGATTGCAGGCAAGATGGCAGAGGGCGCGGTGATCTCATCGGCGTGCACGCTCATGGTCGATGAAGACGGCGGTTACGTGCCGCTACTCGTGCCGCTCTACACGGGCCGAGGGGTGGTGGCTGGCTTGCTGAAGATCGTCATGGGCGAACCGTCGCCTGCGTCCAACCGCGTGGAGGTCTGCGACGGCATTCCGCTGGCGTGGCGTTATCCCGGCAAAGCGGCGGCCGCGACGGAAGACCGGTTCGACGTGGCTGCGGAGGCGTCCGGCGCGTATTACAGCACGCTGGCCAAGGTCAAGGATCACTACGCCGGAACGGGGCTTACCGCCGAAAACCAGACGTGGGACGTGCCGCTGGCCTTCACGTCAACGGGCGCGGCCTATCTGGCTGTAAGCACCAACAGTAACCCCGCCAAGGCGACGCTTAGCGTGGTGGCGGCGACTGGGCTGTTCTCGGGGAAGTTCAACCTGACAATCAACGCTAAGCTGTTAGCGGTTAGCCACTTCGGCGTGCTGACGCGGAACGGCGCGGCCGATGTCGGAGCGGGCTTCTACACGGTGCCGCAGACTGTCTTGGTCGGGGCGGTTTCGTATGCGGTCAAGCCGTCGTTCACCGTGACGATCGAGTAGGGGTGACCGGCGGGGGTGATTGGGTAGGGCGCGTTCCCCGAACGCGCCGCGGACGCCTCGGGGAGGCGTCCCTTGAGGGCGAACGCGCAGGTTCGCCCCTACTCGCGCATCCCGTACTTGCGGACGAGGCGCTGGAGGTAGGCGCGCTCGATGCCGGCCTCGCGGGCTGAGCGCGAGATGTTCTGCTTGTTGCGGGCGAGCAGGTCGTTCAGGTACGCTTTCTCGAACTCCTCGATCAGGTCGTTCTTGGCGTCCTTGAAGGGCTTGTCGGTCGCGAAATTGGCTTCGGGCTCGGCGTTCTTGCGCCCGGACCGCAGGTTGCCGAGGCTGAGGAACGCGCTCAGGTCCACCGGGCGGCGCTCGCTGTAGAAGGCCAGCTCGATGAGGTTGCGCAGCTCGCGGACGTTGCCGGGCCACTCGTGGCGTTTGAGCACCTCCATGGTGCGGTCGACGTCGGCGAGCTGGGCGACGGCGTCCTCTCCGTGGAGGTCGGTGAGGAAGCGCTTGATCAGCAGGGGGATGTCCTCGCGGCGGCGGCGCAGGGGCGGCAGCTCGAGGTGGACCACCGAGAGGCGGTAATACAGGTCCTCGCGGAAGCGGCCCTCGTTGACCTCGTTGGCGAGGTTGCGGTTGGTGGCGCTGACGATGCGGACGTTGATCTTGCGGACCTTGTTGCAGCCGACGCGCCGGATCTCGCGCTTTTCGAGGACGCGCAGGAGCTTGGGCTGGAGGTCGGGGGAGAGGTCGCCGATCTCGTCGAGGAAGACCGTGCCGCCGTCGGCGAGCTCGAAGGCGCCCTGGCGGTCGGCGTTGGCCCCCGTGAAGGCGCCTTTGACGTGGCCGAAGAGTTCGCTTTCGATCAGTTCTTTGGAGATGGCCGCGCAGTCGATCACGATGAAGGGCTTGTCGTGGCGGGGGGAGTGGTTGTGGATCTCCTCGGCGAGGATCTCCTTGCCGGTGCCGGTCTCGCCGGTGATCATGATGGTGGCGTCCGACGGGGAATAGGTCTCGGCCAGGTAGAAGATCCGGCGCATGGGGACGGAGCGGCCCATCATGGCGCCGAAAGCCTCGTTGCGGGAGAGGGGAATGTCGTTGGACTCTTGGAGGGGGCAGAAGACGATCCGGGTTTTGCCGAGCTGGATTTCCGAGCCGGGGGCGAGATGTGCGGAAGAGATGCGCACGCCCTGGACAAAGGTGCCGTTGGTGCTTTCGAGGTCGCGGATCAGGTAGCCGGTCTGGTCCACGATGATTTCGCAGTGGCGCTTAGAAACGGTCGAGTCCTCGATCAGCAGGTCGTTGTGGCTGCTGGACCCGATGGTGAAGGCGTCGCGGTTGACGACGAATTCGCGCCCTTGGAGCGGCCCGCTGATGACGAGAAGCTTGGTGCGGCGGACGCGCAAAAGGCACTCTTGGTTGTCGCCGTTGGCCAGCACCAAGGTTTCCGCGGCGACGTTATTGGTATGGTCATCACTCATGGGTTTATCAGATTCGAGAGTTCGAGTTGTAGGAAATTCACAGTATTAAGGCTTGCGACGGGCATGCATCCGTCAAAAAGTGTGTCTACTGTAACGCATGCCTACGCTAGTATGCAATCCTAAACATGAAAAAAAGCGAGACCGTCAAAAAAGAGGGTTGGAACGATGTCACAGAAAGCGATTCCGCGAATTTTACAAAAACGCCTTGCCCGCACCATTTTGCCCGTGATAACATAAAAGAATCACGGCGTTGTGTGCTCTTGACCGATTGTCCTCGATAGCAAACGTCGCGAATGGGACCGGAAAGCGAGTGGAATGATTAGGATTTTTGGTTGTAAGCGTGTGGTTAGCCTGCGGAAAATGGTGCATACGGTGATCGTTACGATAACCGTGTCAATGGCCCTTAGCTGTTTATTTTTGGCCGGATGTAAGAAACGTGTGAAAGCCGCTGCGACGGCGCCTGTCGTTCAGGAGAAGGTTTACACCAACCGCATGAACAATGCGGCTTACGTCGAATCGTTAAAGCATAATCGCCTGGCCCAAATGACGAACTCGGTGGCTATTCATGCGATCAACAAGCAGATGGACGCCTACAAAGACCATGTCAAGGCGGCGCTCCCGGCGGGATCGGACGATGCGGCTCTTGAAGGTGCGCTGGCCAAAGACGAAGCGTGGCAAAAGCTGAAAGCGCAAAGCGATCAGGCTCAGAAGGCAGACCGGCAGACGGTGGCGGCGGCGCGCGAATTGGTGCGCCAGGCCTTGCTGGAAGAGGCTCGGGCAAAGAAAGCCGTGGCCGAAGGCAAGGCGAACCCGATTGATGAGGCGAAAACAAAGTGATGTGAGGTGAGTGACGTTCGGAGCGGCCGGAAGGCTTGTTCCGCAAGAGGGCACCAGACGATTTAGGTAAGAGTTAAGGGACCGGAGAATACGAATGAACATGACGAAATTGAACAATGTAATGAAAAACTTGGTTTTCCCGCTTATGGTTGGCGGGATCTTGTGGTCGGGCGAAGCGCGCGCGAATGCCGCCGGCGATATCACGAGCATCAAATCGGATCAGGCGAATGGAACATATACGGCGTCGGGCACGACCATCGACTTCAAGATGACGCTGGCCGGCTATTTCAAGCTCGACAATAGTTTAGGAGGAACGGTCGCGCTTCCACCGGATATCCGGATGGTCGTGAACGGCGACGTCGCCTATGCCCAGCTCTATTCGCTGAGCCAATACACGATCGCGGCAGGTACGGTTCAAAGAACGGATGCCATTTTCCGTTATACCGTCAAACCGGGCGATATGGCTCAACCGCTCAAGATTTTCGGCTCGACGTCGGTTGCCTATCAGTTCAACTGGAACTCGTGGCAGATCATCAGCGCGACCAACTCGGCCGTCCAGCCGGTGTGGAAATTCAATGTGCCGCTGTCGCTTCCTTCCGAAGGCGAAGTATATGACATCGACCTGACGTCGGTCGCGAAAATCACGGTGAGAACCTTGTCGTTCGACGATCTTCACTCGCCGGTTTCGATCGCGGCGACCGAGAACAACACTTGGCGCGTGGACACCGTGAATCCGGTCGCTTCGGCCGTCGTTGACTTTTATGTGTGGACAACCGGCACCAATATTTTGCAGCTCGGCAACGTGCCTTCTCAGACCGCTCTCCTGGTCAGTATGCCCACCGGTGCCACGACGGTTGATTTTCCTGTCCGCGGTCTGGCTATCGGAACCACGGACGTCTATTTGCAGCGCACAAAGGATTATCAGAACAACGCCACGTTGGGCGTGACCAACTACATCAAGCGCTCGATTTCGATCACGACGCCGCCCGCCCCCACCATCAAAGTGACGATGCTCGACACCCTTTCGGACAATGTGACGTTGCCTGAAACGACGACCTTAAATACCGGTTCGTTCCAGGTCGAGCTGTCGGAAACCTACAGCAACGATGTCACGGTGGGCATCGCCACGCAGCCAGTGGGACAAAGCAATGTGACGTTCGCCTCTACGCCTTACCTAGTCACCGTGCCGGCCGGCTCCCTGATTTCGTCGGCCGCGAAGTTCAGCGCGGCCGACGGCACGGCTCTCAGCGCCAGCTCGGGCGTGATACTCACTCCGTATGTGACCAACAATGCGCTGGCGAAGGCCTACTTCACGCGCATCAAGAACGGAACCGTTTACGTAACAAACGTCAAGCCCACGCTGCTCCAGCCCCAGGCCACCGACACGCCCACGGTCACGCGCGGCGTGCCGTACGTTTTCACTTGGCAGGCGTCGGATGTCGCCGCGGACTTGGCTTCCGGCATGACGGTCAATTGGAATTTCAACGGCGAGACGGTCACGAATGTCAGCGGGTCTTCAGGCTCGATTCCGTACATGTTCAACACGACCGGCACAAAGACCATCAAAGTGACGGCCACGGACAAAGACGGAGCGACTTCAGACCTGGTTACCTTCACGGTCACTGTTGTGCTGCCGCAGCCCAAGCCGGGTGTCCGCTTGGTGCCGTATGCCACAGGGAACCTCACGACGCCTGTGTCTGAATTCGCGGAAACGACCACGAACAGCACCGGGTCGCTGGTCGTTTATCTGACGGAATCGTATTCATATGATGTCTATGTCCAACTGGCCGCGACGGTCAATGGGCACAGCCAGAGCAATATCGTCTTCGCCTCGACCGACCCCATTACGATTGCTCAGGGCTCAACTAACTCGCAGCCGCTCAAGTTCACGCTTCGGGACGGCACGCTGGAGAGCGAGATCAACGGCGTCAAAATTGTTCCGACCGTGATCGCGACCAACGGGTCGCCCGCGAACACCTATTTCACGGATCTCCAGCCGGTGACGGTCTATGTGGACAATGTCAAGCCGGTCGTGACCGTGCCGGTCGCGCGCGACATTTCGCTGACGCCGCTGCCGCAGTACACGAATGTGGCGATGGGGCGTCCGTTCTCATTCGTCTACACGGTTAAGGACGTCGCCGCGGATGCCAGCTCGATGGTCGTCACATGGGATTTCGGCGACGGAAGCGGTGCGGTCGTGACCGGCGCAGTGGGAAGTGTTTCGCACACGTATTCGAGTTTGGGCACGAGGTATGTTTCGGTCCAGGCGCTGGACAAGGACGGCGGCCAATCGGATCTGGTCCAGTTCCCGGTCTTGGTGGTCACGCCGCCGCCGCCGCCGACGGTGCGGATCCTTTCTCCGGCCGGCGTGCTGTACGAGACCAGCGCTCCGAACACGGGCAGTTTCATCGTCCAGCTCTCCGAGGCTTTCACCAACGTGGTGACGGTCAATTTGACGACGCTGCCGGTCAACAACCTTACGAACGGCACGATTGTCCTCAGCGCCAATCAAGTCGTGTTCGGCGTAGGCGAGACCGAGAAGACGGTGCGCTTCAGCGCGCGTGACGGCACCGATCTGAGCTACACGTACGGCTTCAGCATCATCCCGTCTGTGGCCAGCACAGTCGCCGCCCAGAACTATTTCACGGCCATCGCGCCCGGAACGGCTGAAATCATCAACGTGGATCCGGTGATTCAGTTCCCGACCTCGACCTATTCCCCCGCCGTCGCGCAAGGCTCGCAGACGACCTTCAACTGGTCGATCAGCGACGTGTCGCAGGATCTGCTGGATGACGCGCAGGCCGGGTCGCCCAAGTACGCCATGACCGTGACGTGGTACTTCGGCGACGGCGTCGTGCAGACGGTTTACGGAGGCTCGGGGAGGATCGATCACACCTATACGATCACAGGCGACGTGAACGTGCGCATGACGGCCCGCGACAAGGATGGCGGCTACTCGGAGGTGACGTTCAAGATCACTGTGGGCGCGTCGAAGGCGGTCAACGTGACGCCGAAGGGGCCCAACACATCCGCGTACTATGGCGTAACAGGCCGGGGCAACGGCATGGTTTTCTCGCATACGGCGATCAGCAGCCAGAACCGGAACAATGTCTATTTCTTCGCGTATAACCCGAATGCCACTTCGGCGACGCTCGAGGCCGTCCCGTACAAGACGGCGCCCTTGGGATACTACAACGTGACGAACTACGACAACAGCGGAGCCGCCGTTGTCGACCCCACCCCGATCCTCTACGACAGTTTCTTCTTCGTGTGGGATGGGGCGGAGCAGGGCCTCTCAGCCGACAACCTCAATCCTGCCAAAGCGAATAATTCGGCGGTCATTACGCTGCCGACGACAAGCACGGGAACAGGCACGGGCACGAGCGGCACGACAACGAGCGTGGACATCCGCGATGTGTCGGCGATCTTCAGCAGAGAGTGGCGCATTGCCGACAACTTGGGCGACATCAATCAGGACGGCATTCCTGACAGCATCGCGATCGCCATGGAGACGAAGCTCAATTCGGGAACCACAGCCACCACAGGGACATTGCCTGCCGGTCTGACCGATCTCTCCAATTACAATCTGGACCTCGACGCCGCCGGCAATGCGGTCGGCGATTTCTGGCCTATCAATCCGAACGGCACGGGCGGCAGATTCGATTTCCGGCCGGTCTCCGACGCGAAAGGCGGGAACGCGTTTACGGCGCTCCAAGAGCTGCGCGGCGTGGATCCGGGGCTGAACCTTGCGGGCGTCAGCGATCCGGACGGCGACATAGACGAGCCGGGCACTGACCCGCTGCTGGCGGATACGGACGGTGACGGTTTACCTGACGCTTGGGAATACTACTTCTGGTACAACGCTCAATTCAAGGGGCTGACGGGGTCTGCTTATAACCCGCTCGATGTGGCTAACGGAACCCTCTTGGATTCCAAGTCGATCAAATTGGCGTTTGAGCCGAGCAAATTGACGGCGTCGAGAGACGGCGCGACGTTGTCGTCGATAGCGCCCGCAAGCCGCGATTTCGACAATGACGGGCTGACGGATATCGAAGAGCTGACGATCGGCACCAACCCGACGCAGTGGGATACGGACGGCGACGGCATCAGCGACGGCTGGGAGTTGCTGCGCAACATGGATCCGTGCGACCCGAAGGACGGTTTGCTGGCTACCCAAAACAACCCCGACGGCGACTACATGGCCTATGCGTCAGTCCCGCGAATGTTCGTCAC
>CAYSXF010000005.1:0-18481 GCA_964434815.1 uncultured Lentisphaeraceae bacterium | reverse complement strand
GCTTTTTTATTTCCTCGATCCGCACGTCGTCGACCCACACGCGTCCGGCGTTGCCGTTCATCCCCGCCTCGACCGTGATTCCGCTCAGTCCCGCTGGCACCGTCATTTCTACCGACACCGCGCGCCAGTCGCCGTCCCCGCTCGGCAGGCTGGCCGTCGCGTAGCTGAAGTGCTCCCCCGCAGAAATCCCCCAGCGCAGGCACGCCGTCTTCCAACTCAGATCGGCTTTCTCCACGCCTGCGCCCTTCATCCGCGCGGTCAGCCGCCATGTCGTGCCCGCCGGAAAAGCCTTCACAGGCAGCGTCTGGCGGAGTAGCCGATACGCCTTGCCGTCGCCCTCGACTAACGCGCACCGGCTACCGCCCTCAACAACCACCTTGGCCCCCGGCGGCATCTTCCACGCCGTCCGCACATCCGCTTCTGCCTGCGGAAACGCGAGGCGGGCCATCAGCAATTCCATGCCCTCGTCATCCGACCGTTCGAAATCTCCGTCCCGCAGCAGCTCGGCGCGCCCGCCCCGCGCCAGCGGCACCTCGTCTTTCGCCGCGACCGCGCCCCCGCCGCACGACACACTCACGGAAACCCCGTTCCACTGCCCGGCCCCGCTGTTGTCGGGGCTGCCGTCCATCCATGCCAGGTGCAGGTCGTTCCCGTGCATAAACACGTTGGCGGGTTTCATTCCGAACCAGGACACGTCGCCCAGCCGCAGCATGACCCCGCTGGCATCGCGCAGGCAGATCTCGACGGGCAGCCTCCCCGGCTCCGCACCCTTGGAGGTCTGCGCGAACCGCGACTTGCCGTCACCGCGCTCGCCCGTCAGAAATTCGCCCGCCGCATCCGCGAACGCCACACGCTCAACTCCTTCGGCGTTCGTGATCAGCGACAGAAACGCGTAGTCCGCCGACGAGATCGCCTCGGAGTTGAACGCGCAGGTCCGCCGGAACGCGGGCTCGTCGTCGAACGTGTAGGCGCTGTAGAAACGGATCGGATGCGCCATCTTGTCGAACCGGTAGAAGCCCCGCAGCTCACCGCAGAAACGCAGCGTCACCGCGCCGCCGCGCCGCTCGATCCGCACCGCGGCCTCCACGTCGTCCTCCTGCGAGTAGGCCTTGTCGTTATCGAAGCCCTTGTCCGTGTAGAGCTGCGACCGCCTCAGCACCTGCCGCCAAGCCTCGCCCTCTTTGCGCCAGAGTCCTGTCAACACCCCGTTGCGCCCGACACGCGCCCGGTAGTGCGCGTTCTCGAACGTCCATCCGCCACCCGCCGCCGTGAGCCGCGCATCGCCTGTGCCCGCAGACCGTAACGCCCCACCCGACTTCTCGGATCGCAGGCTGAAGATTAGCTCGTCCTCGCCCTCGGCCATGTCGTACTTTTCGCTGCGCCACGCCATCGCCACCTTCATGCCGTGCACCGCACCCACGCGGTCCAGCACCTGCACAGACGCGGGCAGGCGCGCCGGATCGAACACGAAAGAGATGACCCGTCCGTCACACGTGGCGCCAACCCGAGCGCTCGACTCCGAAAGCCCGAACGGGTGCAGCCGCGAATCCCACGCCGCGGACGTGCCCTGCGGCAGACGGTAGATGGAGCCGACCACGCCGTCGCACCCCGGATGACGCACGCGGAACGGGCTCTCAAACACCCCTTCCGCCGTGCCGGCAAACCAGCTCTCCGCGTGCGGCACGCCGAACAGCACCGCAGCGCCCTGCGGCACCCCGCCCCGCCACAGCGCACGCACCTCAACGCCCTCACCCGCCTTCGCATACCGCAGGGTCAGCGTGCGGTCTCCGAACGTGCGGGTCACCTCAATAGCTCCGCCCGCCTGAGCGCAGACAACATTCGCTCCGCCCGGCACAAGCCCAGCCGGCAGCGCCAAGTCCATGCCCGCCGCCAGCGTGTGCCCGCCCGTCTGCCACGCGGTCGCAAGTCCCGTCGCCGGGTCGATCAGCAGCGCGCCGGATGCGCACTTGAGCCGCAAGCAGTCCCGCGAACGCGGCTCGTCCGCCTGCTGCGCCACGGCCGCCCTAAGCGGCTTCAGTTCCGGCAGCGCCTTGCTCTCGAAACGCAACACCGTATAGCCGAAAGGCGGCAGCTCGATCTCCGCCGCACCCTGACGCACCTTCACCTTCGCGCCGCTCATGAGGTCGCGGGCCATGTCCGCGCCACGCAACGATTCAGGCAGCGCGGCCGGAGGAACCGACACGGCTCCTCGAACCGGCTTGCCGTTCAGGTTCACAAGGACGACCGATGCGCGGTCAAGTCCCTTCGGCGCGGCGTCCCACGCGTAGTCGCCGCTCCACGCGGGAGAATCTTTCTTCGGCACAGCGCCCATACGCAGGCAGGCGAATACGCCGGCGGGCGCGGTCACGCTCAGGTAATCCGCCGCGCCCGCGTTCAGTTCCGCCACGTGGTTTCGCACGTCGAAGATCTTGCGGTAGACATCATAGCTGCCGTCCTCCATCTCGTGGTATACCAAAGGAATGCCGTGTATCCACGAAATGAGCGCCACCAGCGCGCGCTGCGCGTCGGCGCCGTACCAGAGCCCCGAACGCAGGCTGTCGTGACTCTCCACATGCCGCATGCGAACGAGATCCGGGACTTCGGCGCACTGCTGCTCGTGCAGCCAGCGCCGCAGGCGCTCCACGAACTCCTCTGCGGGCACTTTTCGGAAATCGTGCAGCACGTTGTAGCAGAGGTCGAAGTCGTAGGTCGAGTCGCTCACCGCGCCGTGGATGCTCGCCCCGACCTCGGCCAGATTCGCGCCGTCGGGACGGACCGCCTTCACGGACTTGCGCAGTGCGCGCTGCATGGCGAGCCCGCCCTGGGCCTCCGCGTGACTCGCCCGCGCATAGGGGATGGCGGGATTCCAGTTCGGGATCTTGCTGCCTCCGCTGGCGTCGATGCGGAACCCGTCCAGCCCGTATTCGCGCGTGTAGAAGGAGACCACGTTGCTCATGTAGCCGATCCACGTGGGCCAGTTGAAATCGAAGCACCAGTAGGAGAGCGTGGAGCCGTCCTCGTTCTGGGCCAGCCACTCGGGATGCTCTTTGGCGCGGGGATAGTCGTTGCAGCCGCCGTGCGGCACGCAGTCCTGCCACACGCGCATCCCCTGTTCGTGCGCCTTAGCCGTGAGCGCTTTGTACTCGGCGGGCGTGCCAAGCCCCTCTTGAAATTTGTAGTAGTCGCGCGGCGAATAGATCGACCGGTCCTCGAGCGGCATCAGCCAGATGGCGTTACAGCCGAGGTCGCGGATGTGCGGCAGGAACTCCGTCGCGGCCCGAAAACCGCCCAAATCTTTGCATTGCGAGCCGATTGTTCCACCCGGATGGAATGAGTAGAGAACCACGCGCTTGAGCCAGTCAGGACGGCCTTCGGGCGGAATCTGGCCGACGAGGCGGAACCACTCGCTCATGCGGCGCAGCGCGGTTTCCGCATCGTTCGGCTGCACCCACAGCCAGGCGTCGCCCACTTTCTGAGCCACGCCTTTGCGCATGCGCCCCTGCATGTTGAACGATTGCGTGATGCGGATCTGCCCCGCGCCCTCGGTCACGCTGACGGAACCCCGGTCCGAGTAGTCCGGCAGTTCGTCGGCAACCCACACCGCCGACCAGCCGCAGCCGGTCTCGCCGATCACCGGATACGGGCTGCGTCCGCTGGTGGTCTTGCGGTTCGCCACCAGTTCCTTCGCGCCGGTGCGGCGGGGCGGATACTGTGCGGGGTAGAAGTAACCGCCGTTTTCATTGAGCGGCAACACGCCGCCTTGAACCCAGAAACCCTTGATCTTGGCTTCCTCTGCTCCTTGCCAGGTGATTTCGAACCAGCGCCTCAGCATGCGCTTCTCTGGAAACAGTTGCAGATAGGCGTCGACCGACCAGTCGCCAACCCTCATGCGGCTCCTCACAGTGTCAGGTCCGAGACGATCCACGCCCAGTCCCTGAATCGCAGAGCCGTCGCCGGTGACCCACTTCGCATCTCGGTTGATATCGAACGCCTGACGCGTGTCGGCCGCCTTGACCACGGCCCGGCCGTCGCACAGCACCTCGCCCGCCCACCCTGTCAGAACGTCGAGCCTCACCGCGAACGCGTCCGTGCCGAACACTTTGCCTTGCGGCGTCTCGCGCAGCGGCACTTCTTGCGCCTGCACCCCGAACACGACTGCGGAAACCCATCCCGCCCATCCCAAATAAAATCTCATTATATACCCCCAGTGACTATGCGCAGAGTGTACTCGCGCGCCTCCGCAGGGTCAAGGGCAGGCCTCTGAGCTTGTTAAGCCACCTGCCGAACCACGGCTGGAGGTGGTGTCCGCCAACACGGAGGGCTCTTTCCACAGTAGTCCGTTTTCTACCTTTCTGTTTATCACACCTTTCAATATGTGAAATCATCTGTTGGAGCCATGAGGGCCGGTATACGGACAAAAAGATGTTGGCCAAAGACCCCGCAAACACGGGCGGAAACCTGACCGACGCCGTCTTGTCGCTTGATTTTCTGCTGACGTCCCGTCTCACTCTGAACGCCGGTGTCAGCGTGCCTGTCTGGTCGGTTCTCAACGGCATCCAAATGGAACCCGGCACGCTCTACATGGTGGGCGCGTCGGTGCGCTTCTAGTCGAACGTCAAAGTTTAGACGCCGCTTTCGGGGACAAGAGTGTCCCCTCTCCCAGATAGACGCCGCTTCTTTTCTGCGCTATTCAACTTCAGCGTTCGGCGTTGAGAGTTTCTTCTCTTCCCCTAACGCCCTCGCCCAATTTCGCTTAGCGGCTGGCGACAGCCGCGCGCAGGCGGGCCAGACGCCGAACCGCCTCGCGGAGCGTTTCGTCTTTCTTGGCGAAGTGGAAGCGGATCAGATGGTTCACCGGCTCCCGGAAGAAGCTCGACCCCGGCACGGCCGCCACCCCCACCGTCCGCGCCAGCCACTCGCAGAACGCGACGTCGTCCGTCACGCCGAACTCGGCCACGTCGACCATCACGTAGTAAGCCCCTTCGGGACGCGTGTAGCTGAGCCCCGCCTCGTCCAAGCCGCGGAGAAAAAGCGCGCGTTTGGCCGTATACTCGTCCAGCAGCCCGCGGTAATAGCTGTCAGGAAATTCCAAGCCAGCGATGGCCGCCTCTTGCAGCGGAGCGGCCGCGCCCACTGTCAGGAAGTCGTGGACTTTGCGCACGCCTTCGATCACCTCCGGAGGCGCGATCATGTATCCCAAGCGCCAGCCCGTAATCGAATAGGTTTTCGAAAGCGAGCTGCACGAAAGCGTCCGCTCGAACATGCCGGGCAGCGCGGCGAAATAGGTGTGACGGTTGGGCTCGTAGACGATGTGCTCGTACACTTCGTCGGTGATGACGAACGTGTCGAACTCCCCGGCCAGCGAGGCGATCAGCTCCAGCTCATCGCGCCTGAAAACCTTGCCCGAGGGATTCGACGGATTGCACAGGATCAGCGCCTTGGGCCGCTGCTCGAAGGCTCGCCGCAGTTCATCGGGATCGAAGGAGAAGTCGGGCGGCCGCAGCGCGACGTAGACCGGCTCAGCACCCGAGAGGATCGTGTCAGCCACGTAGTTCTCATAGAACG
The DNA here is from genome assembly GCA_964434815.1 of uncultured Lentisphaeraceae bacterium. Classification (GTDB taxonomy): domain Bacteria; phylum Verrucomicrobiota; class Kiritimatiellia; order RFP12; family UBA1067; genus CAYSXF01. Next base: position 12,916 of record CAYSXF010000005.1, on the reverse strand, counting down.
GCGAAAAGACGATGACCTTGTCTCCCGGATTGCAGACCGTCATCATCGCCGCCATCATCGCTTCGGTGCTGCCGCACGTCACCACGAGGTGCGCGTCGGGATCGATCGGGAGGCCCATGAAGCGGCTCTGCTTGCAGGCCAGCGCCTGCCTGAAATTGGGCGCGCCCCACGTGACCGCGTACTGGTGCGGCCCCTGCCGGCTGACGCGCGCGAGCGCCTCCTGCAGCGCCGCGGGCGGATCGAAATCCGGGAAGCCCTGCGACAGGTTGATGGCGCCGCAGCCATTGGCCACCCGCGTCATCCGGCGGATGACCGATTCCGTGAAGCACCCCATTCGTCGGCTGACGCTCGGCATACAACTCACCTTTTTGCTAGGCGCTGGAGGGCCGCGCAGTTCTTTTCCAGTTTCTTGCTGCGCCACAAGAAAGGGTAGCCTTTGCATTGCGCGGGCTTGACAGGCTGAATGCGGCAGGTGTTGTCGTCCTGCAGAAAGATGCAGCGGCCGTCCTCCGCCTCGATGAGCGACAGGTCGCGCCTGTTGAACGTCAGCGTGGTGTAGCGCTCCGTGAAGGCGTAGACGTCCATGCCCAGAAAGGCCGCGATGGCTTCGGGCTCGCCGGCTGCGAGCGCTACATAGCCCGGCACGCTGCAGCAGGCACCGCACCGCGCGCACTCGAACGTGGCAGGATCGATCATCACGCCCCCGCGATCGCGGTCTTGACGATAGACGCGACCACCGCCGCGTCGGCGGGAACGATATCCATGCGCGTCGGCAGGCCCAACAGCGCGTCGAGGATCGGGTGATGCGCCAAGTCCTGACCGGTCGCACGCACGATGGCGTCGCCGAACTTGGCGGGGTGCGCGGTGGCCAGGCAGATCATCGGCGCAGAGGCGTCGAGAATCTGTGAGCCGACCGCAACACCAACGGCGGTGTGCGGATCGAGCAGGTAGCGGTAGCGGTCCCAGTACTCGCGGATCGTGGCGAGCGTCATGGCCGTGTCGCCGCGCCCGGCCGCGAAACAGCCGTGCGCCGCGGCGGGCGTCGTGAGCGACCCAGTGGCTTTGAAACCGGCCATCCAGCCTTTCAGCGTGGCCGCGTCCTCACCCGCGAGGTAGTAGAGGTAGCGCTCGAAGTTGCTCGCCACCTGAATGTCCATCGAGGGGCTGAGCGTCGGCGCGACTTCGCTGAGGCTGTAGACTCCCGTGTTGAAATAGCGCGCGAGAATGTCGTTCTCGTTTGTGGCAAGCACCAGCTTGTCCACGGGAAGTCCCATCCTGCACGCGACATAACCCGCGAAAATATCGCCGAAGTTGCCGGTGGGCACGGCGAACCGCACCTTTGGCGCGCCGGTGGCGGCCTGCACGCGGAAGGCCGCGTAAAAGTAGTAGACGATCTGCGCCAGCACGCGCGCCCAGTTGATGGAGTTGACCGCGCCCAGCTTGCAGGCGTCGCGGAAAGCGAGGTCGCCGAAAAGCTCCTTGACGATGTTCTGGCAGTCGTCAAAGGTGCCTTCGACGGCGAGGTTGCGGACGTTGGCGTCCAGCACGGAGGTCATCTGACGCTCTTGAACGGGGCTCACGCGTCCGTGCGGGTGCATGACGAAGATGCGGATACGCTCTCGGCCGCGCACGCCGTAAATCGCGGCGCTGCCGGTGTCGCCGCTGGTGGCCGCGACGATGTTCATCTCGCCGCCGGTCTCCCCCAGCACGTATTCGAAGAGGTTTCCGAGAAACTGCAGGGCCACGTCCTTGAACGCCAGCGTGGGGCCATGGAACAACTCGAGTACATAGACTGGCCCGACCGGAACGACAGGCGTGACCTCAACGTGCCGGAACGTGCTATAGCTCTTCGTCACGATGTCGCGCAGCGCAGCTTCGGGAATATCGTCCGCAAAGAGGCGGATGATTTCGAATGCGAGATCCTGATACGTGAGCCGGCTCCACGCGGCCAGACGGCCACGCACATCCGGGATAGACTCCGGCAGGAAAAGACCGCCATCGCGCGCCAAACCGGTGAGGATGGTATCCTTGAACTTCAGCGGCTCTCCGCCGCCCCGTGTGCTGATATACCGCATACTCACTCTTTAAAGAACGCGGGGAGCAACTGCTTGATGCTGTCCGCATCGACATCGAACTGCTTGGCGGCCGACGTCGCGAGCGTCTTAGCAAGCTCCTGCGCCGAGGGCATGTCCTTATAGAACAGCGCGAGGCAGAGCGCCGCGTTGGTCATGAGTTTCGTCTTCTCGCGCAGCTTCAAGTTCTTGGTCGCCTGCTCATCCATGACGAGCCCTTTGATGAGTTCGCCAACGATCTCAAGCCGCGAGGCGTAGACTTCCACCCACTGAACTTTCTTGCCGGCGACCGACAAGACCTTCTGATCCGCGCTATCGATCGCCCAGCCGCGCGAAGACTTGAAGCCCGGCACCTTCTCGACCAAGTAGGCGTGGAAATCCTTCACGCGGTTGATGCGCTCTGTGGCCACGTTCAGAGCGTCCATCCCCTCCTTTGTCTCCAGCCCGTCGGAGATGTCCTTCAGCATGCGGAGCGCTTCGCGGAACTGCAACTGCTTCAGCGGAGCGACGGTTTCGACTTCCATGGCGGCCACCTTCGCGCATTCCGACTGGATCTTCTCCTTGTGCGCCTCCTGCTCTTGCTTCTTCTTTTCGGCGATCGCGTCCTCTTTCGTCTTCCGTTCCTTTTCCGCGCTTTCCTTCTGCTTCATTTCCGCAAGAGAGACCGCGCTGCTCTTCACGCTTGCCAGCACCTTCCTGATGTGCGAAATCTTGGGCTGAACATCGGCGATTTCGCGCACATACTTCAGTCCGTTTACTTTTTCAAGCAAAGCGTTCGCAGCTTTCACCAGCGCACCCACTTGATCCGGACGCGTCAGGCCCTCGGCGGCCTTCGCCTGAGCCTCGGCCTCTGCCAGCAGCGCATCGGCCAGAACCGACGCCCTCTTGATTGCGTAGGCGTCCGTGTACATGCCGCGCACAAGAGCGACCACGGGGTGTTGGTCGCCGCCTTGCGCAGCCGCATCAGGAACGGGTTCGGCAGCAACCGCAGCGGGAACGGCAGCCGCAGGCGCAGGCGCAGCGGCCTTCGGAGGCACTGCGTTGGAAGCGACGGACACGGTATTCGATTTTGCGGCTCCCACCCTGCTCGTGACGCCTACCGCCGCAGGGGCTGCGGGCGCCGCAGGAGTTGCGGCCACCGACGGCTTGGACAGGGAATAGTCGGGCTCCGGAGGCACCATGTCTGCGCGCGCGCCTTCGCCCAGAACGGCAACCACCGCATCCGCGCCGGCCTTTGCCAGCCCCAGCGCGTCAGACGCACTGGCGCGAACGTCTTCCGCCGCTTTTCGGGCTTTGCTAACCGAGTTCGCGATCGAAGACTTCGCGTCCGACTGTTTCTTCGCGCTCTCGGCCTGCTCTGCCTCAGCCTTCTTCGCCGCCGAATACTTCAGGCCGCCCCAAACGCCGCCGCCCGCCAGCAGAAGCAGCAGGACGGCGACACCCCCCAGCTTTGCGATTTTCTTGAGTCCGCTTTTACCGGCGTCCTCGGTCTCCGGTTCATCGGCGATCTGGTCGACTGGCGTCATTCCAGCCGGCACCTCGGCGATCGTCCCCGTCGTCACCGTCGCGCCGGTCTGGCTCTTCTGGTGCTTGCCTTTAAGCACGATCTTCTTGGTGTTGCCGCCGAGCTGCACCGGCCCCGCCTTGGAGAGGTAGCGGCGCATGTCCCCCAGCAGGGAGCCATAGGTGGGATATCGCATCTGCGGCTCCACCTCCAGCATGCGGGCGATCAGGCTCTCCACCTCAGCGGGCACATTCCCCAAAAGGTCAGTCAGCGGCGCCGGCGGCCCGTCGAAGCGCGCCTTGACCACAGCCGTCGCATCCGCCCCGTCAAATGGCGGCACGCCAGCGATCGCATGGTACAGCGTGGCGCCCAAGCTGTAGATGTCCGAACGGAAATCGCTCTTCTGGCGCCGGACTTTCTCCGGCGCGATGTAATAGGGCGTACCCCAGACGTCGTTGCTGGGGCCGCTGTTCATCGCGGCCAAACCGAAATCGACCAGCTTGGCGTTCTTGTCGCTATCGAAGAGGATGTTCTCCGGCTTCACATCGCCATGCACCAATCCCGCTTCGGCGGCTTCGCGAAGCCCCTCCGCGATCTGCGCGCCGATGTGGATGACCGCAGCCGGATCCAACAGCCCTTGAACCGCCATCATCTTGTCGAGGCTGCCGCCCGAGACGAGTTCCATCCCGATGTAGGGCTGCCCGTGCACCTGTCCGAAGGAGTAGATCTGAGCGATGTTCGGATGGTTCAGCTTGGCGGCGGCCTGCGCCTCGCGCTGGAAGGTCTCAACGAACTGAGGATCGTCGCCCAGGCTCTTCAGCATCACCTTGATGGCCACCTCGCGGTTGAGGCCCTCATCGCGTGCGCGATAGACGCCTCCCATGCCTCCCGCACCCAACAGTTGCAGCAGCATGAACGAGCCGAAGCGGGCCGGCACTTGGAACTCGAACTCGCAGGTCGGGCACTGGACCGCCGCAAAAGCTGGAAGCCCTTTCACATCGAGGATCGCCCCGCATTTCGGACACGCCGCGGAACTCACCGGATCCGTTAAAATATGAGCATCGCTTCCACTCTCCATAACGCCACCCTTTGCTAGACCTGCGCAACGCCTTTGTTCACACCGAAATGGCTATTGATAATGCCGCATTTCCCATGTTTTGTCTATTCCCAAATAAGATCCTGTCAAGGGCTGTGAGGAGATTTTCTTCTGTGATTGACATCTGGCGAATCTTGTCCATGATTATGCGTTCTTTAAAGGAGAATGAGGGGCTCAGACATGCTGATACAATTTTTCGAGATGACCGTGCGGTTCGTCGAGCAAGCCGGATACCTCGGCGTACTGATCATGATGACGTTGGAAAGCACGTTTGTGCCGCTGCCCAGCGAGCTGGTCATGCCGCAAGCGGGTTACCTTGCCGCCTTGGGGAAAATGAACATCTGGGCCGCCATCCTGATGGCCACGATCGGCAGCATTCTTGGCTCGCTGATCAATTACGGGCTGGCCTACTGGCTCGGGCGCCCGTTCTTCATGAAATACGGCAAGTACTTGCTATGCCCCCCGCACAAATTCGCCAAGATGGAGACGTTTTTCCTTCGTCACGGCGAGGTGGGCACCTTCACCGGGCGATTGATGCTCGGCGTGCGCCATTTCATCTCTTTTCCGGCGGGACTGGCTCGCATGAATCTCGCGCGCTTCTGCCTCTATACGGGGGTGGGATCGGGTCTCTGGGCGTCCGTTCTGGCCTGGATCGGTTTCTTCACAGGCAAGAATCAGGCGCTCCTGCACACGTATTACCGCGAAGCTGCCGTCACGTTGTTTGTGTTCTGTTCGGTGGTGCTGGCGGTTTATGCGGCCCTCTATCGTCGCCGCCAAGCGCAGCGAGCGCTCGACGGCGCGGCCGTCTGAGCCGCAGTTCCGAAGAGATCTGCTAGCGAAGCGCCACTCTGATCGGAAGCACGACGAACGGGATGCCGCTCTGGTAGAACTTCCGTTGAAGCGAGAAAACCGTGCCGTTGTGGAGCCAGCGGGTCCAGAGGGACTCCCGCGGGAACACGAGTTGCCCGCCGAACACCACCGCATGAGGGAATCTCTGGGCAACCACGGCAATGACCTTGTCGGCCTCCTCGAGGACGTCGACCCCCATGTAAGCGAGCCCCTCGGCGTAGCTCCCATGGCGCTGCATGAGCCCCACATAACGCGACAGGTCTTTCTTGATCTGCGCATCCAGGTTGCTCATCTCGTCCACTCCCTTGAAATTTCCCGCGTCAATCACGCCGATCTGGACAAAGATGAAGTTCTTGAACTCCTTGCCGAAAAAGCGGCTGACACTGTACAGGGTATGCAGCCCCAAGCCATTGAACCCGTTCACCAGAACAACCGCCGTGCGGCCCGACTGATTGTAAACGGGTATGATGTCCGTATCCTTCAGCTCTGTTGTAGCCACCTCAACCAGCGTGTTCAAGTGGCGCAGCATCTTGGCGACCTCGAGATAATGCCGCTTGATGAACACTGCCACAACGATGAGGGCACCCGTAACGAATAAGGTGATCCACCCTCCTTCATCGAATTTAAGGACAACCACTGAAACGAGAATCACCGTCGTCAACAAAAGGCCGGAACCGCTGACGAGGAGGCGGCGCTTCCATTTCTGACCAGCCTCTCTGCGGATGCTCCACCAATGCTTCGACATCCCCAACTGGGACAAGAAAAACGTGATGAACACGTTGATGCTGTAAAAGATCACTAAGAGCTGAACCTTGCCGTGGGCGAGAACGACGGTCACAAGCGCGGCCGCGCCCATGATCAGAATGCCGTTTTGGGTCACGAGCCGGTCGCTCAGGTTGGCGAATTTGTTGGGGAACCAGCGGTCAAGCGCCATGTTCGCGATGACCCGCGGCCCGCCCAGAAACCCTGTCTGTGCGGCCACGAACAACAGGAGCGCTTCCGAAAGAAGGGTCGTGATGACAAAGATCGTTCCCCACCGGCCCCAGCCGCTCGTCATGGCCTCAAAAAGAACGGCGTTGAGCGTTTTGCCAGGCTGAGGGCTGACATGGAAAAGAAGGTAGGCGACCATCAGCCCAAAAACGGTAAAGGCCAGCGACCAGACCATATACGTCATGGTCCGCTTGCCGGTCTGGACCTTCGGCTCCCGCAGGATGTTGAGCCCGTTGCTGACGGCTTCGATACCCGTATAGGTGCCCGCCCCTAAGCTGTAGGAGCGGAAGATCAGCATGAGAACCCCCCAAAGACCGATCTGGGCGGTGGCGGTTTGGGCGTCCTTGGTGGTGGCGGCTATGATCTGCGGCACCTGCCCCGCATGCATCAGAAAGGCGTAAAGAATCACGAAGATGTGACTCACGACAAAGATCATGAAAATGGGGATCAGGGGCTCGACACTTTCGCGCGCGCCGCGCATGTTGAGAACGATCAGCAGCACAATGACGACGACGGCAGCCTCGACCTTGAAAACAATCCATTCGGGAGGCAAAAAGCTGAACACCGCCTCCACGCCGCTGGCGACAGAAAGGGCGATGGTCAGAACGTAGTCGATGAGAAGCGCGCAGCCCGAGACCATGCCCACGTTCGGGCTAAGAAGTTTGCTGGCGACCAGGTAACCGCCGCCGCCGGTCGGGAAAAGCTCAATGATCTGGGAATAGCTCGCGCCAATCAGGAACACCGTGACGACGGTCGCCAAAGCCACGAAGATGCTCAAATACGTGTGCCCCTGCAAAGCCAAAAAAGCGGCTTCGGGACCATAGCACGACGAGGACAGGCCGTCCGCTCCCAAACCGATCCACGCCAAGAACGCGATGAGCGCCATCTTATGAAAAACATCGTGGTCCAGCGGACTCTTGGCCCTGCCGATGAACACGTTTTTTATAAGCTTAACCAGACTATTCATGAGAGCCCTATAGCGGTGTCCGCATGCACACGCACACGTCCACGGCGGCGTGACCTTTAAAACAGCATCTCAGCGACCAACTCGCGCTCGCCGACCAGCTCGGCATTCGTCGCGGCGATCTTCTGGCGGGCAAATTCGTCGTGGGCAAACCACTTGACGATCTCGTAGGCGCCGGGAGACACGGTGCAGACGGGCATCCCCGCCCACACGCCCGGCGCGAACCCATATTCGCCGTTCGACTGCACCGCGACCGAGTGAATTTCGGTGCCCGGCGTGCTCAGCGCCCGGACGTGGTCGATGATGGCGTTCGCCGCCGACATCGCACTCGACACGCCGCGCGCCGCGATGATCGCCGCCCCCCGCCTGCTGACCGTTTCGATAAACGTCTCCTGCAGCCACGTCTGGTCGTTGATGACCTTCGGCACCGGAACGCCGTCGATGAAGGCGTTGGCGAAATCGGGAAACTGGCTCAGGCTGTGGTTCCCGAAAACCACCATGCGCTCGACGGACGAAACGGGAACGCGCGCCTTGTGCGCGAGCTGGGCAACCGCGCGGTTCTGGTCGAGACGCACCATGGCCGTGAACCGTTCCTTCGGCAGCCGCTTCGCCTGCGAGGCGGCAATCATGCAGTTGGTGTTGCACGGGTTGCCCACCACGGTTACGCGGCAGTCGTCCGCGGCGACCGCATCGATGGCCCGCCCCTGGCCAATGAAGATGCGCCCGTTGTCCTTGAGCAGGTCGGCGCGCTCCACGCCCGGCCCGCGCGGCTTCGACCCGATGAGCAGGCACCAGTTCGCGTCCTTAAACGCCACTTCGGGCTCCGCCGTGCAGATGACCTGCCGAAGAAGCGGGAACGCGCAGTCTTCCAATTCCATGGCAACGCCGATCAGAGACCGCTGCACCTTGTCGACAGGAATCTCGAGAAGCTGTAGAATAACCGGCGTCTGCGCGCCGAACATCTCGCCGTCGGCGATGCGCTTGAGCAGACTGTAACAGATCTGGCCTGCGGCGCCGGTCACAGCCACGCGAACCGGCTCACGCTGCGGAACTGGCCGGGCCCGCCTCGTGCGGATATCCTCTGGAACACGTTCGATTCGATGATTCATCTTGCTCTTTAGTCTTTCTTCTTCTGCGGAGATTTCCCGTCGCCGAATGCGGCGTCGATCAGCGGCTGCGGCAGCGGACGGGACATCAAACTGACAGCCGGCACGACCAACAGGGGCAGGAACATCGTGATCGCCCCCGCCAGCGGCACGCCGTCCTGGCCCCACCGGAAAAACAGGGTAAACGCGCTCACCAGTCCGACGGTGATACCGGCATAAACACCCGCCAGCGTGGTCCGCCTCCAGAACAGGCCGTACAGGTACGGGGCGAGGAAAACGCCGGCCAGCGTGCCCCACGACATGATCATCAGGTTCACAATGAACGTGGGCTTCTTCAAGGCGATGTAGAGCGAGCAGCCCACAAAAATGGCACACATGGTGCGAAGCAGAACCATCGTTTGCTTAGGGTTGGCGTGCCGGTTCACGAACGCGCCGTAGATGTCGATGGCGATGGCCGAGCTGGACACCAGCACCAGCGACGACAAGCTCGACATGGAGGCCGAGAACACCATCAGGACGATCACCATCACGAGCACGGCGGGCAGGCCCGACGTCGTGATGAAGTGCGGCATGATCTTGTCCCAGATCGGCCCCTTGGGCCCCATCAGCTCCGGCGGCAGCTTGGCTCCGTAGTAGAGGTGAGTCAGCGCGCCGCTGTAATAGGCGCCGAACGCCATGAAGAGCGCAAAGACGCCGGCGATGAGCATGGCCCGCTTGACGTCCTCCCGGCTGCGGATCGAGTAGAACTTCTGCACCATCTGAGGCAGCGCCCAAGGTCCGAAGCTCGTGATCAGCACCAGCGACACCAGCGTCAGCCAGCCCGGCGCGGTCACCGCCAGCCAGGTTCCCGCGCCCAGCGCCTTCGCGCCGCCCAAGGCGGGCGCAAACGCCGGGTTCGACACCAGCTTGCCCGTGGCCTGAACAAAGCCGCCGATCTCCGGCCGGTGGGCCAGGAGATACACCATGATCATCACGCCGGTGAACTCGATGATCCCCCGGATGAAATCGCTGATGGCGACGGCGAAATACCCGCCCATGACCAGATAGACCGCCGTCAGCCCGGTCAGGAAGTAAAGCGCGCTCTCATAGGAGATGTGGAGCGTCATTTCGAAGAGATAGCTCAGCCCCATCAGCACCGATGCCGAATAGGGAACGAGGAAGACGAACACGACCAGCGCGGAGACGACCTGAAGCGGCGTATGGCCGTAACGCGCACGGAGGAACTCCGGCATGGTGATGGCGTTCAAGCGCACCGTCATGTCCCGCGTCCTGCCCGCCAACAGCTTCCAGGCGAGAATGGTGCCGATGAGCGTGTTGCCGAGAACGATCCACATCGTGTGGATGCCGAAGCCCCACCCCAGCTTGCCGGCATAGCCGATGAACAGCACGGCCGAGAAATACGTGGTGCCATAGGCGAAGGCGCTCATCCACGGGCCCAGCGTGCGGCCGCCCAAAAAGAAATCGCCCACCGATTTGGTCCGCCGCATGCACCAGTAACCGACTCCCAGCATCACCAAGACATAGATGATGACCGTACTCATGTAGATCCACGAACTCATATCATCTCCTTATAGCCGCCCCTTTGTGGAGACGGCCTTCGTCTGACGAGCGCCCGGCGCCGTCAAAACCGTTACATACCATGCAGCGCCGTCCGCGATTTCAGAAAGAAAAACCCGACCACCCCGAAGGTCGCGAGCGGCGACACCCAGACGGGCACGTGCACGCCGAAGCTTTCCATCACCATGAAGAGGCCCAAACACAGAATAGAATACATGGCCCCGTTCTTGAGGTACAGATACTTTTTGATCCGCTCGACGTTGCCGACGGTGAGCTGGCGCACGACCAGCGCCCCCAAGCCGTTGCCCAGAAGGATCAGCGGCACAGACATCGTGAACGCGAACGCGCCCAGCACCCCGTCGATCGAGAACGTCGCGTCGATGACCTCCAAGTACAGGATCTTGCTCCAGTTCGAGCGCCGCTTCTGCAGCAGATCCACTTCGGCCCGCTCGGCCTGCTCCCTGAATCCGTGCGTAATAAAGAAGGCGGCTGAACCCACGACGGCACCAAAAGCCATCACGGGTTCTTTTTGCAGCGCAAACCAGACGAGGACAGCCAGCAGCACCGAAACGACCGTGAAAAACCAGCCCCCGTGCCTTTGAAAGAAGGCCTCGCCTGCCAGCCCGTAATTTTTTGGCTCCACTAACAGCCATTGGAAAAAAAGAAAGATGAGGAACGTCCCGCCGCCGATCTGAAGAACAGGCGCGGCCTTTTCGATGGCCGCGACGACCGCGGCGTCGCCGCTGAACGTCGACAGGAGCGCGCCCATCGGCCCTAGCGACGGCACGGTGGCCCAGACGATCAGCCACGGCAGCAGCCCGCGGACGACGAAAACGGCGATCAGCAGGCCCCAGCACAGAAACCACCGCCGTGCCCACGCCTGCATCGTAGACAACACCTGGGCATTGATGATCGCGTTGTCGATACTCGTGATCGTCTCGAACAGGACCAGCCCGAAAACGATCAGGACGAGAGAAGCAATACCCATGGTTATACCCTGTTGCCGAACACCTTCGAATACAAACAGCCAGCTTTTCCTTTAAAAAAAGGCACACGCCTTGCACATGTCCGTGAGCGGTATGAAGTTAGCAGATACACTTCCCTCTTTTCAAGACCATTTCCAAGGCAACAAACGTAAAACCAGTTTCATGAAACGGGCATGCTGCTACCCTTCGGTTTGACCAGTAAACATCGCACAGGAAGCTCACACAAGAAGAACGGCTGCACCATCCGTCTTGTCCGCCGGAATATCGGAGGCGGACGGCTCGCAGTGCGGGATCGGTCAGAAGTGCCGGCGGCGGAACTCGTGGCCGGAGCCGGTCTTCAGATATGCCTCGAACGCCGCCGCTTTCCCACGGGAAGATAAGGCGACTGCCGTCTCAACCGCCCACGGGCGATACTTGGCCGTGTGGGGAGAGCCGCCCGCGTTGTGCTTGGCCAGCCGCTCCTTCATGTTGTCGGCCAGGCCTACGTACGTCTGATCCGGATGCGAAGCGCTCCGCAAGATATAGACGTAATGGAAAGGCATAATCGATCATCCGCCTTTCGATGGTGGACGTTGAAAACTCTGAATATACAACCCTACGAAAGGCGCGCGCCTCCTTGTCAGGCATGGCTTGCCATCCGTAGTCTCGCAGCATTAAATGCAGTCCTCCTTCGCAAACACCTAACGGTATTTGACTACGGAGGACATCCTTCACTCTCGCTGCGCTGCGAGCGAAGGATGGTGGAGGCGGGGGGAATTGAACCCCCGTCCGAAGCAGCGTCTTCCTAGTTTCTACGCGCGTGTTCTGCCATTAAGTCTCGTCATCAGGAATGCCGACAGACAGGCTCACCTGAAAACCAGCAACCACGATTCGTCAAGACACGGGCGCCCGGCTACTCGGCCCCCGGCAGGATCTGCTAGTCGTCGCTTCCCCGCTTAACAGACATTGGCGGTTCCGCGTCGTGCCTAATTACTTAAGCAGCGAGTGCGAAGTTATTGTTCGCAGTTAGGTTTTTTCCAGTTTTTTTACGAGGCCAACCGGAGTCCTCGGCGCGCCACTAGAATTTCAACTGCCCCGTCGAAACCAAGTCGCCCCCTAAGAAAGAACGGAATCATTATCGCACAATCCGCCGGAATGTACACGGGGAAAGATTGCCCCATACGGTCTTGACAAGTGATGGGAATCGGAGTCCAATGAGAGCGTGAAAGAAACGGGAACGGTTTCGAGAAAAGAGGAGGCCGACGATGAGTGCCTGCTGCCATAATCCAATCCACTGCATTCTGCCGCCGTACATTCTCGGCAGATTGAGCCAATCGACGGACGCCAAGATACGCAAACTGGCCATCGACGCCATCGAATTCGGGGCGGCCATGCGCGCTCAGCGCACCGTGTTGGCCACGCTCCCGATCATGTCCGCGATCCCTTCGCCGGAAGGCACGAAAAACCGCCTGGTATACGACGCGAAGCACGGCGCCGCATGGTTTCTGCCGGGCCAGCTCGTGCGCGCCGAGGGGCAGAAGGAGGTGGCGGACGCCGCCATCAATGAAGCGTACGATTTCTCCGGCGACGTGTACGATTTCTACAAGGCGATCTTTTCCCGCAACTCGCTGGACGACCGCGGCATGTCGCTCATATCCAGCGTACACATGGGGCAGAACTTCAACAACGCCTTCTGGAACGGCGAGCAAATGGCCTATGGCGACGGCGACGGCTCGCTGTTCGTCCGCTTCACCAAGGCCCTCGACGTGGTGGGCCACGAGCTGACTCACGGAGTGGTCACGCACACGTGCAA
>CAYSXF010000004.1:0-18944 GCA_964434815.1 uncultured Lentisphaeraceae bacterium | reverse complement strand
CGAGTTTTCTGCCTGTCTCGTGGGCTCGGAGATGTGTATAAGAGACAGCATCCGCGCCGTCCCAGAACGGCGAGGCCGGCTCCCACTCGCGATTACCGAAACGAAGGCGGCTGGCGACATTGCACAGCTCGCTGCCCCCCTCGTCCACGCACGAATACCAGACCGCGAGCAGATCGCCGTTCGGGCACTCGGCGACTGACGGACTGTGATTGTGCGAGGAGAACAGCGGCCCGAAGGAGTTCGTTGCGATTTTCACAAAAAGCGTCGGGCCCGAGAAGACCGGCGCGCCCTGCGGCCCCCGCTCGATCTTCATAAAGCCCTGTCTGACGTTCTGCGCGTTCAACGGCGGCGGCGCAGGCGGCAGAGCCTTGCCCGGCGGCAACTCGCCGCGCACGACGCGGAAGCCCGTCTTGTCGCTCTTCGCCTGCGGCAGCCACGCGGCGCGGTTGGCCGAGCGCAGCAGGCGGGCGAAGGCCGAATGGCTGCCTCCCCGGATCACACGGAAGTCACCCTCGCTGCGGCCGAGCGGATCCGTCTGATCGCCAGGCTCGTAAGGCCCATACCAGTCGCCGCACCACTCGGAGACGTTGCCGTGCATGTCGTAGAGGCCCCAGGCGTTCGGCGGCTTCTGCGCGGCGCGGATGCTGGCCTTGGCGCCGCTGCGGTAGGGCTGCGGCAACGCGCCGTCTTTGAAGTAGCGCCCGCGGAAACCCGTTTCCCCATACCACGTCTGGAAACCGTCAGGCAGGGCGTCACCCGTGTTGAACAGCGCCGTTGTCCCCGCGCGGCACGCATACTCCCACTCCGCTTCGGTCGGCAACCGGTAAGCCTTGCCTTCCTTCTGCGAGAGCCAGTCGCAGAACGCCTTAGCCTGTTCCCAACTGACGCCGCTCACCGCACTGTCGCTGTCGCCTTCCGTTCCCCGGAACGCGGGCATGAACTGACGGTACTGCCCGAGCGTCACCTCGGTCGCGCCCATGAAAAACGCCTGCGTGATCGTCACGCGGTGCGCAGGTTTCTCGTCCCAATCTGCATCGTCGAACTTGTCAGGATGCTTGGACAGCGCATAGTCCGACGCAGGCCCGTCCTGCCCCATGACGAAGCTGCCCGGCTCAATGCGCACGAGTTTCATTCCGATGGAGTTGACCCATTCATTCGTAACCGCATTTTTCAACTGCTTGTCGAAAAACGCGAGTATGGCGGCTTGCAGCGCATTGGCATCCGGCTCGGCGGGCGGGGTGCCGGGAACGTCCGCCCTCAGACCGTGGCCCGCGTTTTTGACGCGGATGAAGTCCACCGACGCGCCTGCGCTTTTCAATGCCGCCGCGAGGCGCTCCGACTGCGCGATCGGCACAAGCGCATCCTTCTCTCCGTGAACAATGAGAAAGGGCGGCGCATCAGCGGTCGCATGCAGCGCAGGACTGGCATGCCGCCACAGCCCGGGCTTCTCTGCATAGGTGCCTCCAAACAGTTTAACGAGCCCCGGATGATCGGTTCGGTTGGTGCCAACAGCGGGGCCAGCCTCCGGCGTGAAGTCTGCCGGCCCGCACTGATCCACGACGGCTTGAACGCGGCTGCTGACACCTTCGAAACCGCCCTGACCTTCGCGTTCCTTCGCGTTGCCGAGCGTCCCCAGACAAGACGCGAGATGACCGCCGGCACTGTGGCCCATGACGCCGATCCGGTCGGGGTTCACATGAAACTTCGCAGCGTTGGCACGCAGCCAGCGTACGGCAAGTTTGCAGTCCTCGATCTGTGCCGGCCAGGGAGCTTCTCCCGAAAGCCGGTATTCAATGCTCGCTGTGAAATAACCGTGCGCGACCAGCCAAGGCGCATAATAGCCGATGTGCGATCCCCCTGCCCAGCCGCCACCGTGAATCAATAGGACGGCTGGCATCAACTCTTTCGGCGGTTCTTTCGGGCGCAGAATTTCCGCGTGCAGCTCGCGTCCTCCGGCAGCACCGTAAACGACGTCCGAAAGCAAGTCCTGACCCGCAGGCGGACTGAACGTGGGTTGCGTCTTCTCGGCGGCGTTGGCCACGAGCATCAAACTGGTCATGAACACAAGGAGGCTGGCTTCCATTTTCATTCTTCATCTCGCTTCATTGTCTGATTGAAATCGGCCCTAACAACAGCGACTCCCTCGGAGCCAACGCTGGCGGAGTCCAGAACGTGCCCTGAATCGTGCGGTCTTCGTCGCGGGGTCCGTTAAAGTAGTAGACCGTCAGCACCTTGCCGTCCGGGCGCACAAGGCTGCGCGGATAGCCGAGGTCGCCGGTGAGCCCGTCATCGCGCAGGATGATCTCCGGCCCCCATGTGCGGCCCTCATCACCGCTGATCCTGGCCCGCGCCCCGAAAGGCTTGCGGCGATAACCATACGACAGACAAAGCCGCCCGTCCTTCAACAGCACGAGGGCCGGAGGATTGCTGCCGATGTCCGGCGTCGCATCCCCGAGCGGCGTCCAGTGCCCGCCGCTGTCGTCACTGCGCCAGGCGTCGATGCAGTTACGTTTCGCGCCGCCGTTGCGGATCGCCGTCACCAGCGCGCCGCTTGGCAGTCGCACTGTTGACGGCATGATCGCATAACCTGACGCCGGCTCGGGGCCGATGACAGCAACCAGCTTCCAGTGCAGACCGCCGTCGGTGGTGCGTGCGCAGAAGACTCGGCCTTCTTTGCTGTCGCTCACCTTTGCAGCGCTTCCGAACATCAGGCAGTCGCGCGGCCCGAGCACAATGAGATCGGTGCGCGTGCAGATCTTGTCGATGCCCTCGACGGCGAACGAGTAAGGCCCGCTCCAGTTGCGGCAGCGGTCGTTCGACGTGTAGAACCACGACGGTCCCTCGTGAAGCCCCCCGAAACGGAACATCAGCGCGAAATCCGGCGCGGTGAAATCGAGCGGCGCAGTCAGTGGCGCAGGAGGCTTTTCGTGTCCCAGCGGTGTGAACGGCAGTTCGTTCTCCATCTTCCACGTCTTGCCGCCGTCGAGACTGCGGGCCTGCCAATTCTCGAACGGCTTGCTGCGGTCCACGGCGTGATCGTTGACCGGGTGCTTGAACCAGGCGACTTCGAAGCCGGCGACCAGTTCATCGCCCCACTGCCAGAGCCCGTGGTTCGCCGGCCAGCCTCCGTAGCGGCCCGGCTCGTTGAAGATGACGACATTCTCTTTCGAAACCGGCTGCACAGTCGGCACCGCGTTCGCTTTCGCATCAGCGGCGGGCGCCCCGATTTCCAAATGCGGGTCAGCAATGGACTTCGCGGGCTGAAGCGGCGCGTCCGCCGGCCTGTTCTTAGGGAAAGCCCCGTTGACAGCCTGCCTGAAAGCGAACCTCATTTTCTTGTCAGTCTCGGGCGGCTGGCCGATGAGCTGGACCATGAAGACCGTCACGCACGGGCGGAACGGGTCGATCCACATTTCGGTGCCGTGGGCGCCGCCATGGCCGAAGGGCCCCGGCAGGCCGCGGTCGGTAGCACGCAGCTTGCGCGCGGTCTGCCAGCCGAAGCCGTAGCCGTCTTCGTTCTGGCCTTTGTTGAGCATGTCGCCTGTCTGTGTCGAAGCCATCTGCTGCAGAGCGTGCAGGGACAGGTAGCGGCGGCCCTCGTAAACACCGCCGCCGAGCAGCATCCGGCAGAAGACGGAGATGTCGGACGCTGTCGAGAAGAGACCTCCCGCAGGCCACGGCTGCCGCTTACGGCTACTGAGCGGCTGGGTGAAAAACCCGATCGGCTCCTCGGTCAGTCCGTTCGTCCGGGCGTCGGGCGAATACGTTTTCGCCAGCCGCCGGATCTGCTCCTCGCTGGGCCAGAACGTGGTGTCCTTCATGCCCAGCGGGTCGAGCAGCCGCCGCTGAAGGAACTCCTCGTACCGCATTCCGCTGGCGACTTCGATGACGCGGCCCAGGGTGTCGATGCCGTGGTTCGAGTACGCGTACTTGCTTCCCGGCTCGAACTGCAGAGGGGTCTCAGCGTAGCTCTCGACGGCTTCGCGGAGGGGAACAAAGTCCTTGTCCTTTTGCTGCCTCGGCGGCTTGGCGGGGGACAGGCCGCTCGTGTGCGTGAGGAGGTTGCTGACGGTGATCGGATGTGCGGGCTTCCGCAGCAGGACAGGCCCGTTGCCCTTTCGCTCGTCGTTGATCATGAAGCCCTGGATGCCGGGGGCTGCTTTCTCCGGCGGGCTGCGCTCCGCGTCCCGCTTCACCTCCAGTTGCACGTTTCTGAACTCCGGCAGGTACTTCTCCACCGGATCGTCCACGCACACCTTGCCCTCGTCCACGAGCATCATGACCAGCGTGGCGGTCAGCGACTTCGTCATGGAGGCGATCCAGAACAGGGAGTTCGTTTGCATCGGCTTCTGCGCCGCGATGTCCCTCCAGCCGACGGCCTCGAGGGCGAGCACCTTGTTCGTGTCGGCGACGAGAACCACCGCACCCGCCAGCGAGTGACCGTCCACGAACGGCTGCAAGGCGGGTGCGATCTTCGGCGCCTCATCAGAGTACGCCGGCGGCAGCGCGGCTAAACCTGTTATGAGCAAAAGCAATTGCAGAGATGGCCAGATACAGGCTGAGGGCTTTATCATATGAAGCTCAATGAACGGCGACTATCGTGCCGCTGGGCGGAAGTTTCAGCAGGATGCGGCTGTTCGCGACGTCGTTCACAAGGCGATAGGTCTGACTGTCGCCAGGGACGGCCAGCGGGACGGACGCAGGCCCCGAGTAAGCGTCATACGTGAACAGGACCGTGCCGCTCTTGAGAACGGCGAGAGCAGCCGGAGCCGCATCCAACGTGAGGCCTCCTGCGGGCAGCGTCAGCGTCCCGTTGACATCGACCGAGTCGGTCGAACTGGCGGACGTCGCCTCGAAGCTATAGACGGCGCCGCTTTCGCAAGACAGATTGCCGTTGATGGTCAGCAGGCCGACACCGTCGCCGGGCGCGAGGGTCGCGCCGCTCTTGACCGTGACGCCGCCGACGCGGCCGGAGCCTCCGAGCTTAGCGCCGGAAAACACCGTGACGGCACTGACGTTGGTGAGCGAACCGTTCACAAGCAGCGTGCCGTTGCTGACAAAAGTCGCGCCGCTGTAAGCGTTCGCCGCAGTCAGCCGGACGACACCCGCGCCAATCTTCGTCACGCCGCCTGTGCTGCTCAGTATCCCGGTGAAATCGACCGTGCCTCCCGCAGCCGCGGTCAGCACGGTATCCTGCCTGAGCTGGATGGCTCCGGAATAGGTCGCCACGCCGTTCGTACTCAATGTTCCCAACGTGCGTTTTTCCGTTCCGTTATGCCGAATCATAAGAAGGCCTCTGGCCAACATAACGCCGGACTTCACCAGGAGCGCCGCATCCGATCCGGCTGAGACCCCGTAGTTATACCCCACGTTCACACTGCCGCTCCCAGACCCTAACGCGAAATTATTGCCCAGCACGACTGTGGGGCTTCGGACCTCAATACTCTCTTCCGCGGTTCCATTGTTCAGAGTGTTGGACCCGTTCAGAACAATCACGCCGCCAGCCGTCGTTTCCGCATAAAAAGTCCCTTGGGAAGCCCCCGCCTTCTTGGATATGCTCGCGTCAATGATCAGTTCTTCAGCGGTGTTGGTACTGTCGCCTGCGGTCAACACAAAATTCACATTGTCGTAAACGACCTTCCCGCTGATTGTCGCGCTGCCGGGGTGCCTGTTCGCCGAATAATCAATCCGCGCCAGAGTAGGCTGCTTGAGGGTCAACGTGCCGGTTCCGGTCTTAACCTCCGCCGTGCCGGGATCATTACCGAGGTCAAGGCCGCCACTGTTCGTCAGCGTCTGGTTGAAGCCGTTCAGATCCAGCGTGCCCCCCGTCTTGACATCCACCAGACTGTTTTGCGGGATCGCATCATTGGCGCCGAGTTTGAGCGTGCCACCTTCGACAGAAGTGATGCCGGTGTACGAATTTGTGCCGGAGAGCACCAGTGTCCCTGCGCCGACCTTAGTCAAAGCGCCGCTATTGGTGATCACGCCAGAAAGCGTCAGCGTCCTGGAGCCAAGCACCCAGACAGCTCCGTCTGAACTCAAATTGACCGCATTGGAAAGGGCGCAGTCTACGGTATTTGACAACGATCCGCCCGCCATGGTTAGAAGTCCAGTCCCCAACGCGTTGTCGTTGTTAAGCATCAGCATGCCGCCGTAGAGCGTCGTTCCGCCGCTGTAGGTGTTTGCATTGGTGATCACCAGCGCAAAGTCGTTGATTTTGGCCAGAGCGAGCGCTCCGGCGCCCGTATCGGCCAAAACAAAATTATTGGTGCGGTCTCCGTACGTCGTATCGAATCCGATTCCCGCGCCGGCGGCCAAGTTGCCCGTCGCCAAAATCGCGGCCACGCTGCTATCGGTCACCTGCTTGTTCACCACCAGAGAGGCGCCGCTTGCAACCGAATACTTGCCGGCCGTGTTCCATCCAGGCAGATCGGCCGTGAAAGCGATCGACAGGACGCCTCCGTTGACAAGCGTATTGCCGCTGAAGGCGTTGGTTGAAGTCGTGAGCCGGAGGACACCTGCCCCCTCTTTCGCGAGCGTGGCTGAAGCGCCACCCGATATCTGCCCAGCCACTTGCAGCACCCGCGTGTTTGTCACCGTCCACGACTGGGCAGCGCCAAGGGCTACCGGCGAGTTGATGGTGAAATTGCCGATAGCGGTTGACAGATCGATGCCGCTAGCTCCAACCGTCAGGATGTAGCTATTCGTGATCGCCGTCGAATAATTCCCCGTGGAAGATCGCTTGGCGATGCCAAGCCAGGTCGCGTTGCCGCTCAAGTTGAACGTGCGCGTCGCCGTATTGGTGAACACCGCCACCGTGGCGACACCGGGAATACCCGCGCTCCAGTTGGCCGCATCCAGCAGGTCCGCTCCGTTTGCGGCAGTCGTCTTGATCACCGTTTCCGTCGCCCGCGACAACTGAACGCACAGGGCAATCAACGAAACGATCAGACCGATTTGCGTCTTCTTGTTCATAACGAACTTCCTCCTGATTCCGTGACTTTAGCAGACTGTTCGCCACACCACCTGGACACTTTGAAAACCGGATGTCGAATATACGCTGAAATTATATCGGTCCTACGCGTTAACTTCAATTCGAATAACCCTCAGTAGACCAGAGCGCGAAAATCCTTCACGCGATGGAAGGTGATCAGGTTGCTTTCATGCGCGCTGCTGGCATCCTTGTCGCCGCTGCGCGCAAGGATCACCAGGTCGTTCCCGTCCATGTCCATCGCTGCATAGTGGCGGGACTGCTTGGGTGAAGCGCCCATGGCGACCATGCCGGCAAAACACCAGTCCACCATGTTTTTCGAATAGTGCAGAACCAGCCGGTGGCGCTCGCCAAAGGCCAGGTCGTGCCGTTCCGGCGGGAGGCGCTCCGCGCGCGTCATGGAGTCCGTCGTTTGCGAGGACAGGAGCCAATACCGTTTTGTCCTGTCGTCGTAAAGGACATGGAAACGCATCTGCCCGCCGGGCAGAGGCAGGAAGAGGATTTTTTTGCCGGACGGAGCGGACTCGAGCTGTGTCGTCATGGTGCCGTCCGGGTTTTCGACGACCTTGCACATGGCACCGTAATTCGTCATTCCGGTGAGCGTGCGCAAGAACAGATGAAACGTGTGACCTGTAGGATCGTACCAATAATGATCGGGATCAAGAATTTGGACCACGTTGGCCTCGGCCCAGCCCATGGGGGAAAAGGTGCGGCCAGGACTGATCTCCGCGCGACGGGGATAGTCCTGACGGTAAAACGGGATGCCGAAATAATCGGTCTGCGGCGTGTTCTCGCGATAGCCAGGAATGAGGTCGGCGAAATCCAGTACGCTGGCAAAAGTCCAGCTAGCCGGGCGGGTCAAATCATCGCTGACCTTCGCGCGCATGAGCACCGGCGCTTTTTCGCCGGCGCCCCATGCGTCGATCTTCTTACAGCGCAGTTCCATGGCCAGATAAACGTTACCATGGGCAAACCAAACATTGGCGGCCGTTTGCTGCCAAACCTTGGCTGTGTCGGTCAGGAGCGCGGGATCGCTCCAAGTGATGCCTTGGTCGTGCGAACGGCAGACGGGCAGACCCGCACCCGTAGCGAGATAGTAGAGCACGCCGTCGGCCTCAAAAATTCGACCTTGAGTAGCGGGCGATTCCGCACGTTTCAACCACGTCTTCCCGCCATCAGCGGAAGTCAAAATGACTTGGAAGTCCTTGCCTGTGCTTTCCTTTTTGCGTGCCTCAGTATAAGAGGCCACAAGCCTACCGCTCTTCAGCCGCAGGATGCTTGGAGAATAGAGCGGCCGATTCACCGCATCAGGGGACTTCGCAACCAGCACATAGTCTTGCGCAAGGGGACGGATTGGCGTGCCCTTCTCTTCCGCAGCGAACACGTTCCAACCCAGAAGAACAATCACCAAGGCACGCGTAACTGCATTCACTCGTCGCCCTCCCCTCCGGCCGCGCGCACGGCCGAAGGCACTGGTACAGGCCAAGCATCTGACCGGAAAGGCGAAGCCGGAAGTCCCGCTCCGTTATACAAGGTAACTGCGGGATTATTGTGCCAGGCATAACGCAGGGCAACCGGCTCTGTTACCTGATCGGAAGTCACGACAACGGAGCCCCCGTCAATCCGCGCGATCGCCGGACGAAAGACCTTGTCCGGACCTGCCAGTTCAAAACCGCCAGGGGAAGCGCCCGTGAGCTTCAATCCGTCCGCGTGACTGAAAGCAACCTGCATCGCAGGGCCCTTCCTTTCGATTTTCTCAACGACAGGCCCCGACCATTCCTTTTTGCGGCCATAGACGTTCGCCAGCGCGATCAGGGAGAGCCGGCGTCCGACCTCCTGCTTGTTCTTGAAATGCGGATTGTTTGCTTCTCCAATGTCCACGCTTACCGCCACGCCGGTATTGGGCAGCTTCAATGCCGCAGCCTGCGCCTCCCTCTGAAAGGCAAACTGCACGCCGGTGGCATCTGACAGGCGGGCCTGGTTAGCCAATTGCACATAATAGAAAGGGAGGTCGCCCTGCCCGAATTCGCCGCGCCATTCGGCAATCATGGCAGGAAAAAGCGAACGATACTCTTCTGACCGAAGATAGTTCGCCTCGCCCTGAAACCAGATCACGCCGCGCACCGCATACGGAATAAACGGGTGAAGCATGGCATTATAGAGAGCGGCCGGGGTGAAACGGTCCACGCCGTCTCCGGTCGGTTTGCGGGGCGGGCGCTTGGTGAACTCTCTCTTCGCCTGTCGAGCGGCCGCCTGCTCCGCCTGCCACGCGGCCAGACGTTGCTCATAGAGCTTCTGTTGGGCCGGATAGCGGGCCTTGCTCTGCTTCTCCCGTTCGAAAGCGGACGCAAAGGCCGGGTTCCCGCGTAGCGTGGCCTCGCTCATCCAGGACTCCACCGGAGACCCGCCATAGCTGATATTGAGAAGGCCGACGGGCACCTTCAACTCCTGTCCCAACTCCCTGCCGAAATAATAGGCGACAGCGGAAAAACGGCCCGCCGTTTCGGGACTGCAGACCTCCCAGACGCCACGTGCAGAGTCAGCCGTCGCTCCGGCTGCGGCTAATGCAACCTTGAAATGGCGGATCAACGGATGCGTTGCCTCAGCGACTTCCTTTTCGGCATCTTTCGAATGGTCGACGGTCCAAGCCATATTGGACTGACCGGAACACAGCCAGACTTCACCGACGATCACATCGTTGAATACGAGTGTGTTCTTGCCTTTAACTATGAGTGTGGCGGCTTCACCCGCCTTCAGCGAGTCGAGTTTAACCATCCATTTGCCGCTGACCTTCGCTGTGGCGCTCTTGGTGTGACTGCCAAACACAACAGTGACCAGCTCGTTCGGCTCCGCACAACCCCAGACAGGAACCACCGCATCGGCTTGCAGAACCATGTGATCAGAAAAGATAGCTGGCAACACCACGTCCGCCGACACAGGCAGGCAGAAGAAAACCGCCAGGGCGCAGCTCACCAAAATTGAGCGAGATGCGACATGTTTCAAGGTCATTCCCTTTGTGCTTAACACAGCTTGAGTTTCCTAGACAATAAAAGACAGACAACTGTGGGAATGAACATTACCCCTTTATCCGTTAAATCGCAATCCAATCGTTACGCACAACACAACAGGATGACAGGATTAAACAGGATGGTTGGCCACATAAATCCTGGGAATCCTGGTAATCTAATAAAAATCACACGTCCGGCTGGCGCGAGCCTTCCAGAAGCGCCTTCCGCACACGCTCCTCCCGCTCACGTACCCGTTCGACGCGCTGCGTGCGCTCAAGATCGACCGGGTTGCGCAGGACGAAGTCCGGCATGTCCGCCCGCGTCGTTTCGTAGAGCACGCGGCGGCCCTCTTTAATCAAGGCCAGCGCCTCCACGTATTTCGGGTCGAGCGTGTTCGTGAAGCCCGCGAGACACGGGCTGAATTCGGGCCGCGTGAAGTTGATGCCCGTGCCTGCGTCGGGCCCCTCCACCGGCCCTTTCGATTTCACGGACACGCCCGCGTCCGTGAGCGCGGCGAGCCGGTCGACCTGGGCAAACGTCAGCGGGCACCGCCCGTAGGGGTTGTTCGGGAAGTTGCAGGCGTACGTTCCATAATATGAGGTGTTGAGGTCGATCCAGGTGATGAGCCTGTCGAGCGCCTCCGGCGGCAGTTTGACGCCGTGATGGCCGCTGTGGACCACATCCACCAGCCGGCTGCGGCACGCGCCCCACGCATAGGGCGGCAGCACCTCGGGCGGGCCGTCGTCCACCGGTTTGACCAGCTCTTTCTTTTGCTCCGGCTTGTCGGCGTACCAGCGCAGCGGAGTGCGTTTCCTGATCTCCAGAAACGACGTGTTGAACACCATCCCGAGGTCACCGCACAGGTTCAACGCTTTCACTCCCTCCTTGCCGTAGTCGTGGCATTTCACGCAATGCGCGTCGAACACCGGCTGCACCTCGGTCAGATAGTTGAAGTCGCGCTCCGGCCCGTGCCACGGCTTCAGACAGCTCGGCGCCCGCCGCAAGGCCAGCGGCAGCGCTCCGGTCTGCGGCGGGGGCGAATCGTAGCGGCTCTCGTGGCAGCCCGTGCACCCCGCCCGCTCGCCCGGCTGCAGGGACGTGCCGCTGCGCATGGCCTGCACCATAATGCCGTCCGCGTCCAGCGCCTGAAAGAAGACGAAGCGCTCCGACGGCATCTCGAAATACACCGACCCGTCCGCCTCCACCGGCGCGTCGCCGAGAATGCGCTTGCTGCTGGTGCAGTTGTAGTTCATGGCCGGGCGCTGAAACGTGTCCGCCTCCCAGATCGGCCCGGTCCAAAACCGCTTGGGCGGTGCCTCGACCACGCGCAACGACTTGATCGAACCGCGCGGCACGCTCTCCATGCCCGTGCCTTTGTACACGTCGGTCACATAGAACGTGCCTGTCTTTGACGCGAGGTCGATCCTTTCGGGAATAACCGGCTGACGCGGGCGAGCCATCAGCGGCATCGGGTCGAAACAGCCCGGTCCGTCCGTGTGCAGCAGCGTCTCGCTGCCGTCCGTACACAGCAGATAGATGCCCGTCTGCTCGCTCGTCTGATCCACCCGGCGCGAGCACAGGATGTGCGACTCGTCCAGTGGGTACGGATCTTCGTACTTGATTTGCAGCCGGGCGAAACTGTCGATCTGTCCGACGACCGGATGCCGCAGATCCCGCCCGTTGCCATACTCGGTGCGGTTCGCCAGACAGGCCGTGATGTCTTTCGGCCACGCGTGCAACACCGGCTCCACGCCGTCGAGCCCGCGCCGGCGGTCGAGAATCACGATCGCGCCCCACGGCCGGTCGTGACATGCGCCGAACGTGCAAACCACCCGGTCGGCGTAGAAGCTGCCGTCCGCTTTCGGCAGCGCCCGCGCATCGAAGATCGCCCCAGGCGACCAGGCGTTGTTGCCGTAATAAAGCGTGGGCGTCCTGCCGTCCGGCTGCATCGTCCACAGCCCGAACGACGGACCGAAGTGCCGGTCCACGTATTCCCAGCGGTCGTACAGGATGCGTCCGTCGGGCAGCACGGAGGGGCGTGACTCGTAGAGCGTGTTGCGTCCGAGCTGCCGGATGTTCGTGCCGTCGGCGTTCATCTTGAACAGATTGGCCTGTATGTGCTGGTTGCAGCCGCAATACTTCTGGTCGCGGGTCGAGGAGAACACGATGTTGCCGTCCGGCAGATACGCCGGATCCATGTCCGCGACGTCCGGCAGAAACGTGAGCTGCTTTAGGCCGGTGCCGTCCGCGCTTATTTCAAAGATGTGGAAATTCTCCTCCCGGCTGCGCCGCAGCGCGAAGAGCAGGCGCGCGCCGTCGTACGAGACCTCCAGATCGCGGATCAGTCCCTGCGGCATATCGAGCAAGGTGCCTGTCTTCCCGTTGTCCGCAAGATCGACCGTGCGGAGCGCCGCGCCCAGGCGCACGTTGCCCGCGCTGACCTCGCCCAGCGCGTAGTCCGTGCCTGTATTGTGATGATCGCGCGGATACTGCTGCCGCATGACATACACGACCCTGTGCTGCCGCAGAACCGGGTGCAAAGGCTCGGCGGCAGCCGCCGCGCACAGTGGCACCCAAGCGAACGCCGTTATTATATGACGAAAACGATACATGCCTAAGCCTTCAACACGCCTTTGTAACTTCAAATGGATTACGATTAAGATTAGGGGAATGCGGGACAATTCGTAATCTTAATCTTAATCGTAATCGTTCAAGAAAGTTGCCTAACCGTTTGTTCCGCGCTGCGGGCGGCGGGCTTGCCGGTCTGGAGGGCGAGTGTCCCCACGAGCCGCCCGTCACACACGCGCGGCTCGACAGAGTCTCGCCCTCCATCGGCATCACTCAATCAACGTCCTACTGTATCTGAATCAGCGTCCCTTTGGGCGACACATACAGGGATCCCGCGCCCGCTAGAAAGATCGTGTTCGACGCACTGCGCGTGCCCGTGTACGACCGTCCGTCGTACCAGAGTTCCTTGAACACGGCCTGTCCGGGGAAGTCGAGCGCCAGCTTGCTGCCCGCGTCCAGACGGACGATCACATTCTTGTACGCGCCAGGCGTGTCGGCCGCCACGGCGGCCGTCTGCTTCGTGATGCGCACATCGTCGATGAAGGAGTCATGATCCACTCCAAGCCCCAGTTGATTATACATGCTGTTGATGCCCTGGAACATGAGGGTGTAGGTCGCGCCCGCCTTCACATAGGGCAGGTGGAACGTGTAGCGCCGCCACGTCTCGTCCACGGTCTGCACAGTGCCCACCTGCTCGCCGTTGAAAAGCACCCTGACGTCGTGTAGGCAGTATTGCGGCAACGGACGCAGCCGCCCGGCCGCCATGAACGACAGCGTATAATAACCGTCCTCGGCGAAGGTAATCGGCTGCGACAACTTGTAGCCCATCCGTATATACGCCGCGCACGTCCCCTCCGGCGCGTTCGGATTATACCAAGCCGACCCATTGCGGGTAATGCCGCTCGACGCCCAATCGGTATCGAACGTCCAAGCCGTGCCCGTAACGCCATCTCCCCACGTGTCTCCGTTAGCAAGCGTGCCAGCCGGCACCTCGAACCCGCTGTCCGCCACCGGATTGCCGTCCGCCAAGCGGTTCACGCGCACATCGTCGATCAGCGATTCCCTGTCGCCGCCCAGCGTGTTGATGCCCTCGAAGCGGAGTTCCTTCGAGACCGGCGCATTCGTGATCGCGGGCAACCGGACCGTGACGCGCTCAAAGTATTTCTTATACGTGTACCGGGTGTCAACCTGCACGCCGTCCAGTTTGACACGGTAGTTGTGCAAGTTGAATGCCGCACCGTTCCAGTCAGGCCGACCCGCCGTCAGGAAGGAAAGCTCATAGACCCCGTTCGTCGGGAAGATGACCGTCGTGTACATGGTTCCCGCCATCCGGATATAGGCCACCCGCGTCCCTTCGGTGGCGACACGCTGAGACAGCCACGGCGAATAATCCTCGCTGATTCCGCTCGCGTTGTTAGTGGGACTGAACACCCATCCCGCATTCGTCGCCACGTTGTAATAGGAATAATACCCGGGATCGGAGCCGACCGAAAACTCGGGAAGCGGGGCCGAAACCTCGAACGTGCCGTTGGTGACGATGCCCTCGCTCGGAGCCGTCTCGACTTTCTCGATCCGCACGTCGTCCAGCAGCGAAGCCCGGTCCGCATTTTCATTGACGCCTTGGAACATCAGCGTGTGCGAGCCCGCCGCCAATCTGGGCAGAATGAACTCGTGCCGTTCAAAAAGGGTTCGCACCGTTCTGACATGCGCGATTTCCTGTCCGTCGATCACGATGTTGAAACGGTGGTTGATATAAGTCCCGCCGCGGCTGGCCGTAAAGATCACCAGACGATAGCGTCCAGCCGACGGCGCGCTGAAGGTCGTTCCGCAGCCGCCGCCCTGCTTAAGGAGGGCCACCCAATCGCCGTCCGGCGCGGGCTGTCGGATGGTCGACCAGACCTGGGTGCTCGTGTTCGGCCTGTAGATGCCCGCCGCGTTCGGCGAGGAGGAAGCGGTCGGGTTGCCCGTATACGTCCAACCGCTTCCCGCCGGCTCGAAGCCCCACAGATCCGGGCTGGCGGTTGGCCACTGGCCATGGAAATTGTGGTCGGTGAAAATCTCGAAGCTGCTATTGTAGACCGTGACGGGCTCGACCCGTGCAGTATCGCACAGCGCCTGTGTCAGCCGCAGCGTGCCGCCTTTGATCGCGACCTGCGTGACGCTCGACGGAAAACCGGTCACCGTCAGCTCGCCCGCGCCGGTCTTGACCACCGCGTTCGTGGCAGCGGTCGAAACGATGTCCCAACGGTCTGTCTCCGCCCGCACCACCAGACCCGAATCCGGTATGGCGAAAAGCCGGTTGGGCCGCCGCACGAGGCCGTTATCGACCAGCGCCCCCTCTTCCAATTGGATCGGCCCGTACTTGAGATCCAGCTCATTCTCGAGGCTGACCGCTCCCGGCCCGGTTTTGCGCCAGCGCCCCTCGCCGGACACACCGTTGACTTTGTTTGTCGCCCCGCTGCCGACCGCAGTGATCAACGTGGCGCCCGCTTCCACGCGGTGCGTGCCGACCTGACCGCCGCTCTTCCACTTGCGCTGCAGATAGCTCTCGATCGCCAGCCGCTCCGTTTCGGTCAGAACGTTGGTGTAGACCAGACATTCGCCGATACGTCCGCCGCCGATATGCGGAAACGTCCCGCTGTAGCCGTCAATATTTTTGCCGTTGAAGAAGTTTCCCGCCGTCAATGATGACGCGGTCATCGTTTCGAAGACCTGCCCCAACGCGTCCGGCATCCGGTCGCCGCTGTCCACCTGCACGCCGTTCATATAGGTCGTGCCCTTATACGCCTGGGACTGGGCGGTGTTGTAAAGCCGGAAGTACTTCTTGGGATAAACCTCCGCCCCCAACCAGAAATCCCCTGAGCCGACATTGTTGGTCATTCCCGGCGAATCGGCCACATAATCCCAGTCTTCGATCAAAAAGCCGTTGCTGTCGGGAAAGGCGGCCACCGCGAATATTGCGCGGATCGTGGTCAACACGCCGCGCGTGCCGTCCGCGTTGCGCCAAGGCAGCCAAGCCGCCGTGGTGTTGGTCGCGCCAAAGGTGCCGAAATCCACCATCGGCAGGCTGTTCACGCTGGCATTGCCCACCACGCGAACCGGTTTCCTTGCGCGCGCCCACCCGTTGGAATAGTAGTTGAAATCGTGCTCCGCCCGCATGTAGGCGTAAGGCGCGTTCGTGGAGGCCTCGCGAGCGTCCAGCCATTTCTCAACAGTTGCCGCACCGCTCAGCACGAGATTGGTATTCGCGTCCACCCAGAACGCCAGGCCGCGCTGAAACGTGAACGGCAGCGCGGACGGGAGCCCCGCCTCCGTCACCGTCACCGTGCCCTCGTGTACCCAGACGGTTCCGGGCAGTGAGTACTGGTTCGTCAGCGCAAGCGTACCCGCACCGCGTTTCTCCAGCGTGCCCGACACCGCGAGGCCGGTCACGTTGGTCTGGCCCGTAAGCGTAACCTCCGCATAACTGCCCGCCGATACAAGGTTATTCGTAGGCAGCGCGGCAAAGCCTCTGACCGCCGCCGCCAATAACACTACCGCTCCCACATGCAGACGCTTCATACGTTTACTCCTTATTTTTCACAATCAGGCGACCACGCAGGTTCGCCCCTATCTTTCCAACCACGCGTTTTCAAACCGCTGCCGTGCCTCCGGCCCGCCTTGGTCGAACACCTGAAAATCCGCAATCCCGAAGACCTTGCCCTGCGTTTTCGCGGCCACGTACTTGCGGATGTTGTCGATCTCGATCTCCGCCAGCCGCTCCCGCTTGGCCTCGAAATACAGGTAGGTCGCCTTCGCCTTGGGCTCCCACTGGTTCGCGTCCGTGTACGAGCCGCAGAACGGCACGCAGAGATCGATCCAGCAGGCCACGCGCTCTTTCTCAGCCTGAGACACCTTCACGCCGTTGTGCGCCGGTTCGAGGTGCTGCATGAGCGCGCTCTTGGCCGCGCCGGCGAAATACGGCGGCAGCAGCGTGGGCCGGCTCTGGGCGCTGATCCAGTTCACCGCCGCGCCGCCGTGGCCGAACTTCGTCAGATTGAGATAAGAGGCCGTGAAGGCGCGGTGCGCGTCCTGCGTCTTGTCGCCGTTGTTGGGGCACTGCGTGTACGCGTAGGGCAACATATCGCCCTTGAGACTGAAGGGCCTTTTTTTGACAGGATTAACAGGATTTTCAGGATTGGAACTAACCTCCGACCTCTGACCTCCGACCTCCGATCTCTCTCCCGTATGGCATCTGACGCAGTGCGTGTCCAAAATCGGCTGGATCTCACGGACGTAGCTGAACCCTTCCGGCTCGCCGAGTCCGTCCGGGCTGTTCACCGTCAGGAACGCCTTGACCGCCTCATGTCCAGAAAGCGCCGTGTCGGTGATCGGATTCCGCTTCCCGTACTGTTCGGCGAACCGGTCGAACGGCGTCAGACTGCGCGCACTCTTGCGCATGGCCGCGGCGGGCGACGGGGCGGGCGACTCGTTCTTGCTCTCGTGGCAGCCCACGCACGCCTGCGCCTCTCCCGGCTGGAGCGTGGACCAGCTCCGCATGGTTTGCACCACGTAGCCCTTCGCGTCGAGCAACTGGAAATAGACCGGCGTGCGGGCGGGCACCTCGAAGTAGGCCGATCCGTCCTCCTCCACCGGCACGGTGCCGAGCACGTGCTTCACGTCCCAGCTCCCGTTGTTGATGGACGGCGGTGTGCGCGAATGCGAAATACCCGCCTCGCCGACGTTGGAGTTGTAATACGCGTCTGCCGCGCGGTATTCGATCGCCACCACGCGCAAAGCCTTGACCGTGCCGCGCGGCACGTTGGTGACCGCCTGGCCGAGGTTGACGTCCTGCACGTAGTAGGTGCCCATGGTCTTCGTGTAGTCCACCTGCGACGGCTTCTGCGGGGGCACCGCACGCGCCACCAGCGGCACCGACTGGTTGCAATGGATCGTGGGATCATAAGCCAGCAGCTCTCGGCTTCCGGCCTCGGTCATGAAGTAGATCGCATACGGCACGGGGAAGGGCCCGTTCTGCGGATTCGGCGAACCTTCGGGACAATAGGTCACCAGATAGCTCTTCTCGTCGAACGCGTACGGGAATTGGAACTGCTCACCCTTCCAGCCGAAACGGTCTTCGCGCACCGCCGAGGCGGGCTTGCGCGGCGCGAGGTACTCGATGCCGGATGCCTCCTGCGTGCCTTTGCTGCGGTCGATGAGGATGAGCTTGCCGCGCTGCGTGACGTGGTGGCCCGACGCGATGCCGATCACCTTCTGCGTGCCCGGAACGCCGCGCGCGTGCAGGATCGAAGTCGGAAACCACGAGTCGCCGCCGTAGAATTCGGCCTGGCCCGTACCGTCGCTGTTCATCACCAAAAGCGGCTGCGGGAAGATCTGTCCCCGGTCGTTGTACTCCCAGCGCGTATAGGTCACCCGTCCGTCGTCCAGCGTCTGCGGATAGTTGGTGTGAACCTGGTCGTAGCCGAGCCGGCGCAGGAAGCGGCCATCGCCGTCGCAGGTGTAGAGGTTGGAGACCGCCTGCCGCCAGCAGTCGGTGTTCTGGATGCACCGGGAGGAGATGAAAATCAGATCGCCGTTCGGCAGATAGCAGGGTTCCGTGTCGGACACGCCCAGACCGAATGTGAGCTGCTTCACGGCGCGGGTCGCCGCGTCCATCACGTACAGGTGGAAGTCATCGGTCGTGTCGTTGCGGCGCATGGCGAAGACGATTTTCTTACCGTCGTACGACACGTTCGGATCGCGGATGACGCCGGTCGGCATGTCGAGCAGCGTCTCGGTCTTCACGCCGCCGTCCGCGTTGACCGTCAGCAAGTTGAGGCTCGCGCCCATGTGGTAGTCGACGTTGCGCTCGACGTATTGCTGATCCGTGATGTCGTCCGTCCACGCGTAATGCACAGTCCCGCTCAGGAAATAGTGCTTGGTGTAAACGATCTTGGACGCCCTCTGCCGCAACGCCGCCAGCCGCGCGTGGCGCCGCAACTCGCAGGCCTTGAAATAGAGGTCCTTCCATTGCGCATCGGCTCCGGCGAGACCTTTGCCAGCTAAGCCTGCAAGCGCAGCTTCCATTTCGGAAGTTTTTGCCCCGGCTTTTTCAAGGTCCGACAAGACTTTGCGCACCATCTGCTTTTCCCGGTCGGCCGAATGCCTGTCGGTAAAGCACGCCTGGCAGTCCAACCCGTAATCCTGATAGAGCCAGTCCTTTTTCAGGCGCGCCTCCGGGTATGGCTGCACGACGTTCAACCCCTGTTCGACATAACGCCGCTCGCCGGCCGCAAACTCGTCCTCGCCCAGCTTCGCCTTCTCGGCTAGCCGGACCTCATCGGCCAAAGCCGGAAACGCGTCGAGCCGTCTCTCTTCCCGGCCCATCAGCACCACGC
>CAYSXF010000003.1:0-19382 GCA_964434815.1 uncultured Lentisphaeraceae bacterium | reverse complement strand
AGATTTCTGCCTGTCTCGTGGGCTCGGAGATGTGTATAAGAGACAGCCGCTCACCGTCGCCGGCGATCTGAAGTCCAGGAACGATGCCGAGCGCATCGGACTGCTGTTGACGGCGGGCGTGCAGTCGGACTTCAGTCTGGATAACTTTCGCGTGTAGACTTTGACGGAGGAAAAAACATGAGCGCAAAGATGTTCATTTTGCTGATGCTGTTCGCGTGTGCCGGAATCGCCGCGCCCGCTTCGGGGCGGGTGTTCTGGCTGGAGGCGGAGGGGTTCGAGACAATCGGCGGGTGGTCGAACGACTCGCAGTTCGTGGACGTGATGGGGTCGCCTGTTCTGCTGGCGACGGGCGTGGGCAAGCCGGTGGCGGACGCGGCCACTTTTGTGGCGGTGACGGACGCGGGCGAGTACCGGCTGTGGGTGCGGTGCAAGGATTGGCTGCCGAGCCACTCGCCGGGACAGTTCCAGGTGAAGGTCGGCGGCACGGCTTCGGCGGTGACCTTTGGAAAAAACGCGACAAACGCGTGGCAGTGGGCGGACGGAGGGATCTTCAACCTGGCGGCCGGCAAAATCGAAGTGCGGCTGCACGACCTGACGGGCTGGTGGGGGCGTTGCGACGCGGTCGTGCTGGCGCCGCAGGACTTCAAGCCCGCCGCCGATCCTGTCGAGCTGGCGCAGCAGCGGCTGCGGTACGGCGGGGTGTCGCCGGCGGTCAAAGCGGCGGGCGAATACGATGCTGTTGTGGTCGGCGGCGGGCCGGCCGGGCTGGGTGCGGCGCTGGCCGCTGCGCGGCACGGGTGCCGCGTGGCGCTGGTGCAGGACCGGCCGGTGCTCGGCGGCAACGCCTCGTCGGAGATTGAGATTCCCCCCATGGGCTACATCGGCAAGCCGCCGGACACGGTGAACGTTTCCGGAATCGCGGAGGAGCTGTTCCCGCCGCAGCGCGGGGTGATTGTGGCGGACTCGCACAAGTTGGAAGACATCGTTCGCGCAGAGAAAAACATCGCGCTTTTTCTCAGCACGCGGGCCACGGGCGTGGAGATGGCGGACAAGGCGCACATCCGCGCGGTTCTGGCGCTGGACGTGCGCAGCGGGCAGCGGCTGTCGTTTGTTGCGCCGCTCTTCATCGACTGCACGGGGCACGGCTGGATCGGCACGTATGCGGGCGCCGAATATCGGATGGGCGCGGAGGCCCGCGACGAGTTCGGAGAGTCGCTGGCGCCGCCCAAGGCCAACGCGGCGACGATGGGCAACAGCCTGTACAAGGCGGTGATCGAGACGCGCGAGCGGCCCGTGCCGTTCGTGTGTCCCTCGTGGGCGTACCTATGGGAGAAAGAGGGCGATTTCGAGCCGCGCGGTTCGCACGTGAGGACAGAGGCGATCGTGCGTCCCGAGAATTTCGACCGTCCTTCGCGCGGCAAAGGGCGCAATCCCGGCGACGACGTCAACGGCAGCATCTCGCACGGCTGGTGGGTGGAGTACGGCGGCGTGCGCGATACCATACGGGATGCGGAAGAGATCCGCGACGAGCTGTTCCGCGTCTGCGTCGGGCTCTGGAACTACGCCAAGAATCACAACCCCAAGACGGTCGCGCGAAACGAGAAGCGGGAGCTGGTCTGGCTGAACTACGTGCAGGGCGTGCGGGAGAGCCGCCGGCTGATCGGCGACTATGTGATGAGCCAGCGCGACTTCGACGCCCCGGCCGCACACGCGGACGATGTCGCCTTCACGGACTGGGGCATCGACGTGCACCACCCCGAAGGGTTCTGGGTTCAAGGGAACGATGCGATCCATGTCTACAAGGGGCGTCGCGTCGGCATTCCGTATCGGACGCTGTACTCCAAGAACATCGCCAACCTGTTCATGGCGGGGCGTTGTCATTCGGCCACGCAGACGGCTTTCGGCGGCACGCGCGTGATGCGGCCGGTGTGTGCGACCGGACAGGCGGCCGGAACGGCTGCGGCCATTGCCCGCAGTCATGCGTCCACGCCGCGCGGCGTGTACGAGACGTATATCGGCGAGTTGCAGCAGGCGCTGCTGAGGGACGGCTGTTATCTGCCGGGCGTCCGCAACAGCGATATGTATGATCTGGCTTTGAAGGCCACGGCTGAGGCCTCCAGCGCAGCGCCGGCTGCTGCCGCTGCGAACGTCAACAACGGCTGGAACCGGGTGGTGGGTGCAGACCGCAACGCGTGGGCACCCGATATGAAGTCGGTCGGCCCGCAGTGGGTAAGCCTGCGTCTCGCCGAAGCTGCTGCGATCAGCGAGGTTCACATCACGTTTGAGAAAGCCAGCGCGCCGTGCCGGGTTCAGATACGGTCAGGTGGCGAGTGGAAGGATGTGGCCCGCGTGACCAAGGGCGCGCCGCGCCGCGTCGTGCTTGCTTTGCAAAAGGAGCGTGCGGAGGCGGTCAGACTGCTCTTCGAAAATCAGGCTGTTGCGGTCTGCGAGATAAGGGTGTATGGTGAATAGGTGTGAGTTCAAGGAGGTGTCGGAATGAGAGACCTTGTTTCGCGTCGCTCGTTTGTGAAAACCGGTGCCGCCGCCGCGCTGGCGGCTGCTGTCGCGCCGAAGGTGTTCAGCGGCGAGACCTCGCCGGCCTTCATCTGGGGCGCGCTGCTGCACATGGGCACGAACATGTGGTCGGACATCCCGGTGAAGAAGTGGGGCGCGTTCAAGCCCGAGGAACTGCACCTCGTGTGCGCGGCCGACCACCTTCGCTTCGACGAAACAGTGTGGCGGACGCTCACGGGCCGCATGCAGGGCACGGGCATGAATCTGGTGGTGATCGACCTCGGCGAGGCGCTCCAGTACCAGAGCCATCCCGAACTCTCCGTGAAGGGGTCGTGGCCGATCGCGAAATTCCGCGCGGAGCTGGCGCGGCTGCGCGCCATGGGGCTGGAGCCGATCCCGAAACTGAACTTCTCCACCGCGCACGACACCTGGCTCAAGGAGTATGGGCGGCAGGTCTCCACGCCGGTCTATTACAAAGTCTGCTCGGACATGATCCGCGAAGTGTGCGCGATCTTCGACAAGCCGCGCTTCTTCCACCTCGGCTACGATGAAGAGACGGCGGGGCATCAGAGCCAGTACAGCTACGCGGTAGTGCGGCAGGGCGAGCTTTGGTGGCACGACTTCCTTTTCTTTGTGAAGGAGGTCGAGGCGCAGGGCGTGCGGCCGTGGATCTGGTCCGATTATTATTGGAACCACCCCGAGGAGTTCCTGAGCCGTATGCCGAAGTCGGTTCTGCAGAGCAACTGGTACTACGGCGAGTCGTTCGATCCCGCCAAGCAGAAGGTCGTGCAGGCCTATCTGGATCTCGACAAGGCGGGGTTCGATCAGGTGCCGACCGGCTCGAACTGGAGCTGCGACGTGAACTTCAAAGGCACGGTCGGATTCTGCAAGAAGAGCCTCGCGCCCGAGCGCCTGAAGGGTTTCCTCATGGCCCCGTGGTTCTTCACGCTGCCCGAATGGCAGGAGAAAAACCTCCAGGCCATCGCCCAGGTTGGCGAGATGATTAAGGGCGCGTAGGGGCGCATGGCAGTTCTGTTGGGGTCGTTGATTCGTAATCGTAATCTTGCTCGTAATCATAATCTTGATTAAGGCACGCACGCGCTATCACACTGTCACCATGAACGAGCTGTTTGACCATGAGAAGTTAGCGGATTAAGATTGAGATTAGGATTACGCTTAAGAAGGATATCCCCCAACAGAACTGCCATGCGCCCGGCGCATCGCAAGAATCCGCTTTGCGCTGTCAGCTCCGCAGCGTATTTTGTATAATGATCGCCAACTTACTGAGGGAGAGCCCTATGATACCAGACTTGCAGGCGAGCGTGATGTGCGACGATGTGCGGCAGGAGCGGAACGGCAAGTTCATGCTGATCGGCATTTTCGACGGACTGGTGCAGGCGGTGAACCAGCCGATGTGCCCGCGCATCTGCCTGATGAACCGCTGGTGCATGGGCGAGGGCGAGTTCACTCAGCGGACGCAGATCATCGCGCCGGACGGGGTCACCGTCGTTGGCGAGGGACAGCCCGTGCCGATCAAGCTCGGGAACGACCAGCAGATCGCGACCACGGTCGAGGTCTTCATCAATCTAGCATTTCATCAAGCGGGTACTCACTGGGTAGAAATTCATCTGGACCAGCAGCTCCGGATGCGCTACCCGCTCCATGTGCGTAAGGTGCAGCCGCAGCAGCCCCCGCCGCCGCCCCAACAAGGCCCGCGGCCGGCGGATCACCCGGAAACGCCGCCGGCTTAAGCACCTCAGCGTGGGTCATCGTCATCCGGCGGCTGGCTTTCTCCCAAGGCTGGGTCTCCAGTTCTTTGATGAGCAGGGATAAGGTGAACCGTTTGCCGTCGTTGTCGGTCGTCGACGCCGCATCCAAGCGGCCCCGCTCGCTCTTGAAGCGCTGAACCCACAACCGTGTGATCAGATCCCGCGCCGCCTCGGTCGCCGTGGCCTCCCGCGCGCTGAGCATCTTCCCCTCGGCCACGATCACGCTGTCGAACAACTTCAGCGAAGCCTCGTCGAGCGACGCGCGCAGTTCGGCCAGCTTGTCGGTGCCGCTCCGGCGCGTTTCCAGCACGGCGCTCACGATGTCGCGCGCTAGCCGGTGGATAATCACGTCCAGCGGCAAATAGCGTTCCACCAGATCCAGCACGGTCGCGTCGTTCTCGTGCTGGACCATCAGTTCGCAGAGCTGCCGTTCCGCTTTCGACGGCGGCTCGGGAGCCGGCTCGTCCAGCGGCGGCGCTTCATCTCGGTCGGCGTCTTCCGGCGCGAAGCCGTCTTCGGAAGGCGGCCGGTCATCGTCGGCGGCCGTGGCGGCGGGCTGGTGGGGTGCGGCGGGCGTGCTGTCTTTGTGATAGGACGCGGCGTGGGCCGCGCGCCGGCTGAGCGCCTCGCGCGTTTTCTCCAGGTCGTCCTCCATCGCCGAATAGGGCAGGTGCACCAGCGCGGCGGCCTCCTGAAGCAGGCGCGTGCGCAGCACCGCGCTCGGACAGGCCGCCAGCATTTCGAGCACGCCGCGCGACACGCGGTTCAGAGCGTCGATCGAGTCGGGCTGGGTCTCCTCCTGCCGCAGCGTCTCCACCTGGAAGGTCGTGATCGAGACGGCGTTGTCGAGCAGGTCGCGGAAAACGGCGGGGCCTTTGTCGCGCAGCAGCGAGTCGGGGTCGTCGCCCGCGGGCAGGACCGCCACGCGCACCGGGATATCCTCCTCGAGAAAGAGCGCGCCCGTGCGCAGCGCCGCCTTGCGGCCCGCGCTGTCGCCGTCGAACACCAGCACCACGCTGTCGGCGTGCTTCTTAAGCAGGCTGACGTGCTCCTTGGTGAAGGCCGTGCCCTGCGAGGCGACCGCAGTTTCGAAGCCGCAGGCGTGGCAGCGGATGACGTCGATCTGGCCCTCGCAGACGATGGCCTCGCGCCGCGGGTGCTTGACGATCTTGGCGGCAGCTTTGTCGAGCGCGTAGAGCACGCGGCTCTTGGTGAAGATGTCGGTCTCGGGGCTGTTGACGTACTTGCCCGTGTTCTTCCGGTCTTTGAGCAGGCGACCGCTGAAGGCCACCACGCGGCCCTGGCGGTCGCAGATCGGGAACATGAGCCGGCCGCGGAAGCGGTCGTAGTAGTCGTCGGGCCGCCCTTCCTCTTTCGGCGGGGTGAGGATGCCGGCGGTGACGAGCTGCTCGGGCGTGTAGTTGTATTTCTTGGCCCACTGCAGGAGCACGTCGCGCGGCTGCTCGGGAGCGTAGCCGATGCCGAAGAGCGCGACCACCTCGTCCGTGAGCTTGCGGCCGGCCAGATAGGTGCGCGCGATTTCGGCTTCCTTGGTCTGCTTGAGGCAGCGCTGGTAGAAGGCGGCAAGCTCCGCGTGGATCGCGTAGAGCAGGTTGCGGTTCTGGGCGTTGTAGTCCACGTCCTGCTGGATGACCACGCCGACGCGGTCGGCGAGCAGGCGCACCGCGTCCATGAAGACCAGCCCGTCCTGCTTCATGAGGTATTTGAACACGTCGCCATGTTCGCCGCAGCCGAAGCAGTGGTAGGTCTGCCGCACGGGGTTCACGTGGAACGAGGGCGTCTTCTCGTGGTGGAAGGGGCAGCAGCCCTTGAAGGTGCCGCCGGACTTCTTGAGCGTCATGCGCGCGCCGATCAGCTCGACGATGTCGACCCGCGCGCGGATTTCCTCGATGACGTGCTCTGTGACTTTGCCTGACATAACCGGTGCGTGTATTAAACCACAAATGGCGGGGCTGCGACAGCCAGGACCTCGACGGGTTTATTGTCAGGCATGTCGGCCAGCAGGCACGCCAGCATGCCGTCGGGGTTGAGATATCCGATCACGACCGCATCCGCCGCATGCAGCAGGTATTGGTTGCACCACGCGGCGCGGACCGCATTGACGCGATTGACATCCTCTGTGAATGGTGTCATCACGAGCAGCCGTCTCGCATCGATGGCGCGCTGCACGCTCGGCGGAAAGGCCTTTGGCAGCCCGCGCGCCAAAACCTGGATCATAGGCGTGCCGTCCGCGAGACACGCGTCGAACGCCGCCCGTTCCATGGGGCTCAAAAAACCGGATATAAGGCATGCGGGCGGCGCGGGCAATGCGATGTACGGGCGGCTCTCCGTGGCCGCCCCTCTTGA
Organism: uncultured Lentisphaeraceae bacterium; assembly: GCA_964434815.1. GTDB lineage: Bacteria > Verrucomicrobiota > Kiritimatiellia > RFP12 > UBA1067 > CAYSXF01. The sequence continues at coordinate 12,732 of CAYSXF010000003.1, read as the reverse complement.
CGCCAAATACGCGGTTTTCGGCAAATCCAGCAGCGCCTTGTTCCCGATCATGAAACGCGGTTCGCCGTAGCGAAACACGTCCCAGTTCGCGGGGTTGTCGCGGATGTACGCGCGGATGCGGGCGAGGTCGGCGTCGTTCCGCACGATGTGTTCGTAATAATTGCGTTGCCACAATTTGCCGGGGAACGGCGGCCATCCGTGGTGTTTGACGCCATCGATATACCGTTTCGTGGTCAACGATTTCAACCGGTACACGAAATCCGGCAACGATGGCGTTCCCGTTACCGTAGGGGCAGGTCTCCGTGCCTGCCCCTCCCCGGAAGCAGGTCTCCGTGCCTGCCCCTCTCCGGTCTCCGACGCGCCCGATTGGCCGACATCGATGGGATCATGGGGGCGGCCACGGAGAGCCGCCCCTACGTCCGACGCGCCCGATGGACAAACATTTATACACGGGGGGACGACGACCGCCACCACGCCGTGGAAATGGTTGGGCATGACGACAAATTCATCGATTCGGTATTCGGGACAATGCGCCGGGATCTCGTTCCATACATCCCGAACCATCCGCCCCGCCTCATTCAACGCCATGCGCCCATTCACCACGACGCCGAAAAGCCGCCTGTGTTCCTCCGCGCAGATCGTGACGTAATACACGCCCCCGGCCGCATAATCGTGCGTGCGCAACCGGATGGACCGACGGTGATGGATGTCGGGGTCGAAAACCATGCCGATACGATACCATAATATCCGGCATGGTGTGAATCCGTAGGGGCGACCGGCGGGTCGCCCATCCCTTCTATGCGTCAATCACCCTCTCAAATACGCCAAGTATTGAAAAATCGGTGCCTCCAGACAATATGATGTCATCATGCTGTGTGTTGATTGATGACAGCACGATCGACTTTGCTTCGCCAAGCGAGTCGGAGCCCTGAACTCTTGCGCTTCGATACCGCTTGATCAAGGCAACGGGGGCATCACCCGCAAATCCACCTACTTGACATAGCACGATCTTGCCGTTTCTGCTTCCGCCCGGGTCTTTTCTGAATAGACACACGTCACCATTCTTAATGTCCGGCTCCATGGAGTCGCCTTCTGCACGCACCAGAAATCTGTCTCTTGGAAAGGGGCCGTTACTTACGCGCACCCATTCGAATGAGTCAGTTTCCTCGAAGTATCCGGTAAGGTCTTTATATGAGGCATCGGCTGCGGCACGCAAGTTCAGTAGCGGCAAGGCATTTCTATACGCTATCACCTCTTCGGGTTCGCTTCGAATCCGGGCCTCGAAATAGTTCTTGGTTTCGTCGTCTGTAAAATAGACATAGCAACCTTTTTGGCCCCGGGTCATAAGGGTTCGATAGGTGTTCTTGATGATCGCGTCAAGCTGTTGCTCAGTGCTTGCTTTATGTTTCTTAATTAAGGCCTTCCAGCCACTGATGGATTTGTCTGTTCTGGCCCGCCTGGCTGGATCGGTCACTATTTTGTCGCCCCGTGCAATCATATCAGGGCCGATGATGACTCCGACATAGTCCAGCTCCAAGCCCTGACATGTGTGGATACAGCCCACCTGTTCGACAGAATCCGGCTTGATGATCCATGCCTGACCGTCATCATTCAGATTCCATGTCGCGGCGAAGTCCCCAATCTGAATATCACTGAGAGTAGCGTCGTTCTTGCTGACCCAGTCCCAACAGTAGCCAGCCACCAAGCGGGCTTTGTTTCTGACTTTATTTTTTTCGCGAATCAGGGTATGCAGTTCACCCGGAGTCTTCATGATTCGGAAGTCATAATCCAACGAATCGAGTTTATCATTTGCAGTCGCTTTGATTTGCAAAGTGTTGTCCAACCAAGCGAGGTAGCCATTAGATCCGTTGCAACGGAATTGAGACGTCAACTCGAGCTCAGTAACCTCGGCTCCATGCGCGTTCGCCCAGCGCCTAATTTCATCCTTGTCGCCAATATCCTTGAGCGTTACCTTCTGGTCTTCATCGACGAAGAAAACGCTACATTTACTGGCTTGCACGATTTCCTTGACTTGATTGTTGCCAAGGTGGCTGAACATGCCGGATTTCGCGTTCAATCGGTGGGCTTCATCAACAATCAGGCAGTCATAGCTATCTTGGCCGATGGAATGGTAAGACCCCGATCCGCTGAAGAGATTGGTTATCTGTGATTTCTTGAAAGAACCGGTGAGTTTAGCTTCATATACGACGCGCGGAGCAGAGTTGCGGGTGACGTATTGCACTACAGCTTCGCTATTTGTCAGCGCAACAAGCAAACTAACGGCAACTACTGATTTTCCTGTGCCGGGGCCACCTTCAACGATAAAGACCTGTTTTTTTCCTGTAGCTGCTTTGGCAACCAGAGACAGTGCGGTCTCATAGACGACTTTCTGGTCATCGATCATGATGAATTCTTCGTTGCCCTTCAGCATGGAGGAAAGCTGGTCCGCCAGCGTCTTTGAGGGTTTGATTTTTCCTTGGTCAATCCGGTACATCAGCCGGTTCTTATCACCATACTTGACATGCTGTTTTATAAAATTGCGTAGTTTCTCCGCATCGCCCTTGAGGAACAACGGCGCCTTTTTGATGTAGTCGGCGTAAAATGGATTTGCGATGACGTTGTCAGCGGCATAATTATGCAGGTAAGCGCATGGGTAAAGCTGTATGGGCTCTTCTTGGACGGTCTGATTGAAGTCCTCGAGAATGCGTTTGTATGACCATGCCTGATAGCAGGGATGCGGCGTCTCAACGGTTCCATGACGGAACTGAGTCATAACGACTGCATCTTTGGCTGTTAGAGACGCGTGAGCCCATTGCTTGAGCTCGATTAGGATCGCACTTTCTCTGTTGCAGGCATCCATGCCAGTAAGGATGAAGTCAATGCGTTTGGAAGACTGGGGTAGGTGATACTCTATACAGACGCCGGCATCATGTGGGATCTCGCTGTCATTCAAAACTCGGTCCATGTACTGCAAGGAGTTGGTCCATGAATCAACCTCGGAGCGACTTGTACTGCGACCGGTTGCCGTTTGAAAGACGCCCAAAATAATATTGCCTATGTTATTGGTGTCGACGTCTCCGTGGAAGGTCGCTTTTGTTTTAGAGTAAACGATCATTGTGTTGTCCCTCAAAGCTCCGTGTACTTTTTCGCATTGCCGTGGGCTTTGTCGGCTGGATATTTCTTCTGGTTGATCTCGATTTTATCTTCAGCGGCGGTGATCGGGTCTATCCCCAGCTGATCAGCCAGTTGGGCGAGGTAGATCTGGATGTCGCCGATTTCCTCTATGGCGCGGAGGAGTTTGTCCGGCGGCAGATTTGTGCTGGCTTCGGGCGTAAGCCACTGGAATATTTCTAACAGTTCGCCTGCCTCGGCCGCAAGAGCCATGGCCAGATTTTTCGGAGTGTGAAACTGATTCCAGTCGCGCGCATCCGCGAACTCTCGCAGTTTTGCGGTCAGGGCTCCTACCCGGTCAGCACGTTGGGTAGATAACATGGTCAACTCCCAGTTGGCGGTCAGAAAGATGTCGGAATAAAACAGAGCGAAAGACTCCGGAGAAAAGGAGTGCCTCGCTTGTCAGAGTCAACTGCTACGTTCGCGCATCTGCATTGCAGCTGCGTACTCTTTTGAAAGATCGATGCCGGGATTCATTTCGGGGGCTAACTGGCGCATGCCCACATACATGTAGCTGACCAACTGAAGGCCGGAGAACTTGCCGGGCATGGACCTGAGTGTGTACTTTTGGGTCGGGTCGTTGATGTCTAGTCCATTTCTGCCAAGCATCGCAATTTCGAACGTTACTGACTGCCTGACCCCTGGTCCGTCTTTAGCGAATTTATCCATCGCCGCTAAACAATACATGACGGAGTCGAGGCGGGTTTCACCTGCCGCTTCAGGTTTGAGATTTGAGTGGGCAATTGACGTCCGTAGCTCCCTAGCCAATTCCGCGATCTCGGTGTATGGTGCAAGAGAAATAACGTTGCGGAGCACAACGTCCGCTTCCGCTAACCGGTTGGTCTTGAACAGACAGAGCCCGTAGCCGTATTGAGTTGGCTGATCAGTCGGAAGCAACTTGCTTGCTTGCTTCAGATATCCGATTGCCTGCTCAGGTTCTGATTCGCCCAGAAGACCGGCGAGATTCCTCAAGGTGTAGGGGTTATCGGGCTCGATCTCATGGCTCCGGCGCAGGGATTCGAGGGCTTTGGCTTTATTCCCTTTGCGTTGGAAGGCCACGCCCAGTGCGTTCCAGGCGTCGGCGGCATCAGGCATTTTTTCGATGGCCTGAGAGAGATGCTTAACCGCCTCATCCAAACGGCCTTGGTCGCTCAGCATCATGCCATAATTCAGCAAGACCTGCGGGTTGCAAGAGGGCCGGGCGGACAGTGCAATCAGAAGGGGTTCAGCCTGCTCATATGAGCCTTCCTTAAGGAACTCTAGCGCCGTTTCAAAAACGCTCTGATCATTTGCGAATTTGGAGGGAATCCACTCGATATCAATACTGTCTTCACACGGTATAACCGTTACCTTCCCCCCCATTTTTGAGAAACGGGAGACGAAGAAGTTCTCGACCGCCCTGCGATACATGTCGGGATTGCTCCGAAGAAGAGCACTGTCGACGGGCAATAGTTCGGAGTTGAAATCAGCATAACAGATTGAAAACCGAAAAGGTTCCATACTTACTTTCCTTGCCTGTATTGCCATTTGTACCACGAGCGCATATCCAATGCGTCGGCCCAACTGTCCACCACCTCGCAGTATCTGTTGGGGTTGTCCGGGAAACCTCCCATGGCTTTGCTGTAAAGCTGCAGGCCTTTGTCTTTGAACCCGAAAAACTCGTAGGGAAGCAGGGCCTGGGTGTCCTCGGCAAGCGCCGACCACCAAGCGGCATGCGCGGCGTTCATGGTGGCATTCCGCGCAAAGATGTATTCGGGAGTCCGCTGGCGGATTTCTTTTGTAAGGCTTGCGGAAGCCTGCCGGATTTCCTGACGGACATGTGTCCGTTGCTCGGCTTCAAGCTCAGGGCAGTTTTTGTAGCACCAATCAGCAGCGAGGATTTGGACAGGAGTTGAAGTCAGTTGGAGCGCAAGTCCCTGGCAGAGGGACTGGATAAAAGGCCGAGCAAGCGTTTTCTCGATCCGGAGGACACGTTCATCGCGAAGGAACTTTTCAACGATGGACTGTGTTTCCTGTCTGTTCAGCACGAAATCGGGTATGCGCTGCGGGTCTGCCCATTTAACGAGGATCATCGCAGCCTGCATGGCAACCAGATAGTTGGCGCAACGTTCAAAAGCCGGGTTGATGAAAATCGCATGGACGGGCGTCTCATGGGTGGCCGTGATCATCGATGCATGCGTTTGGAGATCTTTTCTTGGCGAAACAGAAACCGGATACCCTGTTTGTCGTTGTACGAGAAAAAGCACTCTGTCTACAGCTTCGTTCATAATTCAACTATAGCCTTGTCGTCCGAGTGTGATTGCTACGGGGAGGGCCGCGTTCGTTTCTTCGCCTTCAATGATTTAGGTGGTGCGATTATAGCACCATGGATGCCGGTAACAAGCCGATTCAATGATCAGATCCAGTAAGCGAGGTGCTGTTTTCGCAAATATAAAGCGGGCGTATATAGTAATTCTATCATGAAAAAGTCCATTCATACCGATCCGGATCAGGTTTTGCGCGCGTGGCTGAAAGCGCATCGGAAGGCGAAACACATGACTCAGCGGGATCTCGCAAAGATAATTGACGAGGATCACACGTGGGTTGTGAGGGTCGAGAGTGGCGAACGGCGGCTCGATGTGGTGGAGTTTTTACGCCTGTGTGTGATTTTTCAGGCCAATCCCCATGAGATCATCGACCGGCTATGGCTGATGGATCTCATCACCAAACATGCTCCGCCGTGGGAAGATAAGAGGGCCGCGGCTGAGCCGCCGCAGGCCAAGCCGTACCGGGTCGGGCGCTAGAGCGTCCGTTTCTTCCAAAAAATTGTTGCGGGGGGCGGGTTGACCATTCCGAAGCGGTGTGATACTCTGAACCACTCTTTTTTAAGCGAGAACAGTAGGAGAAGACCAAAATGAAGATGATGTGGCAGCCTTCCAAGATCAAGCGCGTTCGCAAGATCGGTTTCCGTGCACGTATGTCCACCAAGGGCGGTCGCGCGTTGCTCAACGCCCGTCGCCGTAAAGGGCGCCTCAACCTGACCGCCGTGTAGGTCTAAGGCTGATGCCTGAGGGCGTCATGGACGGTTCCGCCCAAATCATGCAAGGCAGCGAGCTGCTGCCGGGCCCGTTTCGACTCGATACCTCGAAATACAAGGCCGTGTTTGCAGAAAAGCGGTCGTTTTATGGGCAAACTCTGACGATTTGGGTGGCGCGTATGCCTGACGCCGGCCGCAGGGCCGGCGTTATTGTTTCTAAGCGGAACTTCCATCGGGCGGTGGACCGTAACCGCGCCAAGCGGCTGATGCGCGAGGCTTTCCGGCTATGCCGGCACCGGCTGGAGCCGGGCGTGGATGTGATCCTGATCGCGCGTTCGGGGATCGCCGGCAAGAAGTGCCCGGACGTGATGAAGGATTTGGAGCGGGTCTGTTGCCGGGCGCGCGTGTGGCTGCGGACGCCGTCCGGGGACGGTGCGCATGGGTGAGGGAGGTTCGGATGCGAAAAATCCTTGGCCTCGTCAGCCGCGCGGTGAGCGGCGCGCTCATCCTCTGCGTTCGCGCGTACCAAGTGGTTTTGTCGCCGCATCTGGGAAACTGCTGCCGGTTCGAACCTTCCTGTTCCGCCTATTGTATCGAGGCGCTGCGGACCCACGGTGTCGTCAAAGGCGGCTGGCTGGCTTTCCGCCGGATCCTGCGCTGCCGGCCTTTCGGCCCGTCTGGCTACGATCCGGTGCCGCCGAGAAAAGGCTGTTAGGCTGTAGGCTATTAGGCTGTTAGGAAAACCGTTGAACCTCTGAATTCTATCTTACTATGAACAAACAAGAAAAAATTATTGCGATCCTGCTGGGCCTTGCGTTGGCCGGCTGGGTTTTCCAGACTAACCGCGAAGCCATGAAGCGGGCGAAAGAGGCGGCTGCGCACCCGCAGGCGGCTGTCCAAAAAGAGGCTGCCGCCGTGACGGCTCCGACGGAGCTGAAGGCTGCAAAGCCAGACGCGCTAACTCCGGCCGTGGAAGCGGCCGTGCCGTCGGTTCCCTCTGTGCCAGAGGAAGTGGTGACGCTGAAGAGCGACGACGTGACGCTCGCCGTTTCCTCTCACGGCGCGGTGCTCAAGCAGGCGACGCTGAGCCGGTTCAACTCCAAGCCGGGCAAAGCCGGCGAGAAGAACCCGCCGGTGACCCTCGACTTCGCGACCGCGCCGGTCTTGGAGCTGGCGGGCGTGCCGGGGCTGAGCGGCAACGCGGCCTACAGTGTCACACGCGACGCTTCGGGGCAGGCGGTGACGCTCACGTCGGTGACGGCTCAGGGGCTGACCGTCGTGCGGCGCGTCGAGCTGCTGAAGAACTATCAGGTGAAGGTCTCCGACAAGGTCCGGAACGGCAGCGAGAACGTGGTGCTGGTGGGCACGAACAGCGTCAGCGTCGGCGCGATGCTCAAGGGCGAGTCGAAGAACGAAATGCTTTCGGTGGACTCGCTGCCCGCCGTGGCCGCTGCGAAAGTGCACCACTGGGGCTCGGAGAAGGCGACGAAGTCTTATCTCGTGAGCGGCGGCGCGGGCGGCGGCATGGGCTGCGGCGGAGCGCCCTCGGCTGTGGCGATGGCGGATCAGGTCACGGTGCCGGTGTTGGAGCCGCAGACGTGGGTGGCGATCAAGTCGCGCTTCTTCGTGTCCGCCTTCTCGTCGTCCGAGACCAACAGCGGGTTCACGCTCAAGGCTGTGCGCGACGTCACCAAGCCGGTCTATACGCTGAGCAGCGTGTCGGCGCGGGTGATCTTCCCCGGCCGCGTGCTGGGTCAGGGCGAGACGATGACGCGCGATTACACGCTGTTCATCGGGCCGAAGAAGCTGTCGCTGCTGCAGACGATGGATAACGGGCTGGACGCCGTCATGGAGTTCGGCATGTTCACCTGGTTCTGCAAGCTCTTGGTGCCGACGCTCAACTTCTTCCACAGCTTGATTCCGAATTACGGCGTCGCGATCCTCCTTCTGACCTTCCTGGTGCGCACCATCTTCTGGCCGCTCACGCACAAGAGCACGGTGAGCATGAGGAAGATGCAGGAGATCCAGCCGCAGCTGAAGGAGATACAGGCTAAGTTCAAGGACAATCCGCAGAAGATGCAGCAGGAGACGTGGGCGATCTACCGGGCGAACAAGGTGAACCCGATGTCGAGCTGCCTGCCGATGCTGATCCAGATCCCGGTCTTCATCGCGCTCTTCACGGTGCTGCGCAGCGCGGTTGAGCTGCGCTACGCGCCGTTCCTCTGGATCGGGGACTTGAGCGAGCCGGAGAACCTGTTTGCGGGCGTGCTGCCGATGCCGCTGAACATCCTGCCCTTCCTGATGTCCGGCACCATGGCGCTGCAGAGCTATCTCACGCCGTCGATGGGCGACCCGCAGCAGCAGAAGATGATGATGGTCATGATGCCGATCATGATGCTCTTCATGTTCTACAGCTTCCCGGCGGCGCTCTCGCTCTACTGGACGGTGAGCCAGGTGCTGTCGATCGTGCAGATGCTGATGATCCGCCGCTCGACCGCGCACAAGCACGACCACGACGCGCACGGCGGCATGACGGTCGAGTCCCCGCAGACGCGCCAGCAGCGGCGACAAGCGGCCCGGTAACCGGAGGAGTTCAGATGAGCAAGTTGAACGTATCACGGCGTCATTTTCTGGCTGGCACAGGCGCGGTGCTGTCGATGCCAACGATCATTGCTTCGGGCTGCGTCGGATTGAGAAAGGGCTGTGTCGCGCGCCGCCCGCCGCCTTCCGCGCGCCTGAACGTCGGGTTCATCGGCTACGGCACGATGGCGTACGACAACATCGGCAACTTCCTGAACAACGAGCGCGTGCAGGTGGTGTCGGTCGCTGACTGCAACAGGGAATCGGGACTCTACGGGTATCGCTCGGAGCGTTCGGGCGGACGCGAGCCCTGCCGCCGCCGCGTGAACGAGTTCTACGCCCAAAAGCTCAACAAGCCTGAATACAGCGGCTGCAGCGCCTATGCCGATTTCCGCGAGATGCTGGGCAAGGACGGCCTCGACGCGGTCGTGATCAGCACGCCCGACCACTGGCACGTGATCCAGGGCATCACGGCGGCGCGCATGGGCAAGCACATTTACGGGCAGAAGCCCATGTCGCTCTGCATCGCCGAAGGACGCGCGCTGGCGAACGAGGTCAAGAAGGCGGGCATCACTTTCCAGGTCGGCTCGCAGCAGCGGTCCGACAACTACTTTCGCATGGCTTGCGAATTCGTGCGCAACGGGCGTTTGGGCAAGCTTCAGCGCATCGAGGTCGGCCTTCCCGGCGGGTACTGCCGTTTCGACAGGCCGGATGCGGAGTGGAGCCAGGAGCCGCAGCCCCAGTCGCCGCCGAACATGGATTTCGACATGTGGCTCGGCCCGGCGCGCAAGCGGCCCTTCATCCCGGCGCTTCACTATCCGATGACGTGGCGCAACAACTTGGACTACTCCGGCGGCATGATCACCGACTGGGGCGCACATCACCTCGACATCGTGCAGTGGGCGCTGGGCAAGGACGATTCCGGCCCAGTGGCGGTCGAGAACCTGAAGAGCGACATGCCGTCGCCGGACAAGGTCTTCAACACGGCCGCGAACTACAGCTTCGAGGTCGTCTACGCCGAGGGCACTCGCGTGTTCGTCTCCAACGCCTTCCCGAACGGCATCCGGTTCGTCGGCGAGGGCGGCAAGGAGATCTTCGTGACCCGCGGCAAGCTGGAGACGAAGCCGGAGGGGATGATCCGCGAGAAGCTTCAGGACAACGAGATTCACCTCTACAAGAGCGGCCAGCACGAGAAGAACTTCGTCGACTGCGTGTACAGCGGCGAGCCCACGATCACCACCTGCGAGATCGGCCACCGGTCGATCTCCATCTCGCACTTGGCCAACATCGGACTGCGCCTAGGCCGCGCCAAGGTGCAGTGGGATCCTAAGGCCGAGCGCTTCATCAACGATGCGGACGCCGACAAGCTGATCACGCGCGGCTTGCGCAGCCCGTGGACCATCGATCCGAAAGTGTAGTCGGCCGGTAGGGACGCCTCCCCGAGGCGTCCGCGGCGCGTTCGGGGAACGCGCCCTATCCAAGCGAAGCGCGATTCTCATAAAAGCGCGGGTGTTCGCCCTCGCTTTTTTTGTTATACTCGGGCGCATGGCACAAGAATGGAATATCCGCCCGCGCGGGCATGTGTGCAGCATCTGCGCGCAGCCGTTTGTGGACAAGAAGCCGTGCGTCTCGGTGTTGCGCGAGACCGAGGACGCGTACGAGCGGCTGGACTGTCATCTCAGTTGCTGGCAGAGCACGCCGCGCGACTGGGAGCCCTTCAGTCTGTGGGAGGGCGATTATGAAGCACCCGTGCCGGTGCAGGCCCGGAACGAGCCGGTCAAAAAAGACACGGCCGAAGGGCTGCTGCGCCGTCTGATCACGCTCGAAGACCCGGCCATGAGCAACGTGGTCTACGTGCTGGCGGTGATGCTGGAGCGCGGCAAGCAGTTGATCGAGCGCGACGCCAAGCCGCACGAGAGCGGCGGCATCCTGCGCGTCTACGAGCACAAGAAAAGCGGCGACACCTTTATCGTGCTCGACCCGCGCCTGCGGCTCGACCGCCTCGGCGAGGTGCAGCAGCAGGTGGTCGCTTTGCTCAGCGGGACGCATTCGCTGAGCGAGGCCGGACAACCGGCATCAGATGGGAACAAGGACACTCCTGTCCTTGCCGCAGGCACGGAAGCGTCCCTGCATCAGGAAGACCCCGGACAAGGGTGTTTGAGTTCCCTGTGAAACACGCGATAGAGGCCAGGGACAGGAGTGTCCCTTCTCCCAACAAAGCGAGAAGGCCATGACTTTCGACCTAATCATACGGGGCGGGCGCGTGGCGGACGGCACGGGATCGCCAGTGCGCGGCGCGGATGTGGGAATTGCGGGTGGCCGCATCGCGGCCATCGGTGACCTCGCGGCCGCATCGGCTCCACGTGAGATCGACGCCTCCGGTAGCGTGGTCGCGCCGGGCTTCATCGATGTGCACGCGCATTCGGACGCCTACCTCCTGATCGAGCCCGACGCGCCCAGCAAGCTCGCGCAGGGCGTCACCACCGAAGTCAACGGGCAGTGCGGCGGCTCGGCTGTGCCGCGTCTGGGCCAGGCGCGGCTCTCCTCCGACTGGGCTTCGCAGACCTACCCTTCTCACACTTCGCAAGGTGTGAGAATAAGTCCGGCCCCCGGGCCGACGTGGAGTACGGTGGCGGACTACAGGGCGCTGTTCGACGCGGTGCGGCCGGCTATCAACACCGTGCAGTTCATCGGGCACAACACGCTGCGCTCGGGCGTCATGGGCTACGAGCCTCGGGCCGCCACGCCGGATGAGGTGCGCGAAATGCAGCGCCGACTCGAACAGGCTCTGGACGAGGGCGGCTGGGGACTTTCGACCGGCCTTCTCTATCAGCCCGGAAAATACGCGGCTGGAGAAGAGGTCACCGCCTTGGCCCGCACGGCGGCAGCCAAGGGCGGAATGTACGCCACGCACATGCGCAGCGAAGGCGACCAGTTGCTGGAGTCGATCGGGGATGTGCTGCGGCTGTCGCGCGCGACGGGCATCCAGGCGCAGATCTCGCACTTGAAAACCTCCGGCAAGGCCAACTGGCATAAGGTCGATGCGGCGCTGGCGTTGCTCAACGCGGCGCGGGCCGAAGGCGTGAACGTGCAGGCCGACCGCTACCCCTACACGGCGGCGGGCACGGACCTCGACGTGGTGCTGCCCGACTGGGCCTCGGCCGGCGGACGCGATGCGATCCTCGCGAATCTGCGCGAGCCGGAGACGCGTAAACGCATTGAGGACGAGTTGAACGGCGAAGCCCGCGACTGGGCAACTGTCATGATCGGCGGCGGCTGGAGCGAGGACGTGCGGGCGTTCAGCGGACGCACCGTGGCTGAAGCGGCCGGCGTGCTCGGACTCACGCCGGGCGCGACGGTCTGCCGTTTCATCGACCTCGACGACACGCGCACCGGCGCTTTCTTCTTCGGCATGTGTGAGGCGAACCTGCGGCGCATCTACGGCGAGCCGTGGATCATGCCCGGCAGCGACGCGTCGGTGCGCGCGCCGTGGGGTCCGCTGGGCAAGGACCACCCGCACCCGCGCGCCTACGGCACCATGCCGCGCTACCTGCGGCTGATGACCGGGCGCGTCGAAGGCTTCGCCAAGCTCTGCGGATTCGAAGAGGCTGTGCGCCGCATGACGAGCCTGCCCGCCCAGACGTTCGGCATCCGCGACCGCGGCGTGTTGAAGGCGGGGGCCTATGCGGATATCACGGTGTTCGATGAAGCGGCGTTCTGCGACACGGCCACCTACGCGCAGCCGCACCAGTTCGCAACGGGCATGCGGCAGGTGATCGTGAACGGCGCGGTGTCGTTCGACAGCGGCCGGTTCACAGGCGAGCGCCGCGGGCAGTTTCTAGAGCGGGGGACTCGACACGAATCGACATGATTCGACGCATGTCGATTCGTGTCGAATCATATCATCCGCTCGCTAGAGCAATTTAATTAAATGTGTAGCCGTTCCGGGTAGGGACGCCTCCCCG
>CAYSXF010000002.1:0-25340 GCA_964434815.1 uncultured Lentisphaeraceae bacterium | reverse complement strand
GTTCGGGCAAGCTGCATATTCCTCATTGAAGATTTCCATGCAGTGGTTGCAACGCTGTTTGTCGGGTTCGTCGGGCTCCGGCTTGGCGGGTGGGGTGGGCAAATCTTTCTCTTCATCAAACTCATCGCATCCGTCACAATGTGCCCCACGATCTTCGCTCCACAGTATCGGTGAGTGACAATGTGGACATAGATAATGCTTCGACTTCGCCTCCACAACAGGCGGCAACTCCACCCCTAGAATCCTAGCCGCGCCTTCACCGGCTACGGAGAGGGGGGAGTTGGCATTTCGCTGAATCGCAACCCATTCGTCGGCGGTGATTTCATTCTTGAGGCAGTCGGAACAGGTTATCTTTTCGCTCTTAGTAATTACGCTGGCCTCATGCACCATTCCAGCATCCATGACCGCCACTATCTTGCCATCAATGGTCATAAAGCCATCAAGCCCATCCTTTCCGTGCCGCCAGTATTGGGCGCGAGGCTTATCCCCGTCGCCCTTCCGCTTGGCTAACAGTTCAGTGGAAATGGCTTTAACTTCGTGATGATCCGGCCAAAGAGCCATCGGCACAGTTCCCGATGCGATGCCTTTTAATCTGTCATTTGTAATAATCATTCTCCCATCCTCCATATCCCCGCTATTGGTGCGAGGGTTAAGCCTTCATCCACTTTCCCGCTTCATCCAGTTTATACGCCGCGTTCGCCTCAATGCCGTCAAGGCCAACATAAGGGCCGGACTCTGGCCACTTGAAGCCGTTGTAACTTGTCATATCCGCATTGCACGTTCGTAATACTAATACTTTGCTCATCACTTCACTCCTTTGTTAAACGGTTCCCGCTTCCAAACGATGTTGCGCTTGTCTTTGCGAAATTCACTATGGCACGATGCGCGGCCTTGTTTCTCTATGACCTCGGCGCAAATCTCATAAAGGCTATTTAGGTCGCAATAGGCGCATGACTCTTCGTTGGCATCAACTGCGATAAACACCGTGCCATCCTCGGCAACAAAGCGGTTCTCGTCGGGGGTGGGGGTCATTGAGGCACCGCCTTCCGCCGCTTGCCATTGGCGCGAGATATTTTCTTATACCACCAGTACGGGCTCTTGCATTTGCCGCATCTCCCCATTTTCCCAGGTCTCGGTAATTGACGCGGCCTGAACCATCCGCCGCACCGTTGGCAGCCGTATTGCATGACGTATCGTTTTTTCATTGAGCAAGAGACTACACCATTTGGTGTATATTGCAACATTTATTTTACGTTGATTTCATTAGTGATTTTGAAGAAATAAAAAAATATGTAAAATTTGAATCAATCAATTTGACTTCTGTTAACCAGTCAATTACAAATTGAACCCATGACAACGACACCAGCGAAACGAAGCACTACTCACGCCCGGATCACCAAAGCCACAAACGAGAGACTGAACGTTATTGCGCACCGAACCGGGACAAGCAAAATGGAAATCATAGAGACTGCGATTGCGCGAGTCTATGAAGCGATGAAGGCAAAAGCGGCTAAGTAACATGAAGCTTTGGAAAGTCCATTTCTCGTCCGGCGCGATTCTGGTCATCATTACGGAGTCGATGACGGAGGCAAATCTCACGGCAACATATCAGGCCGATACGATTCGGAATATGGCGCACAGAGACATTGGCTATGTAGTACGGGTTGAACTGGATCTTGACGGGGAGGAAGTGTGAACAATCTCGCCACAGCCCTCGCCATGATCCTCGCCGTCGAAACACCGACGATGAATCCGCACGCCGTTGGTGATCTTCACTTGCCGATTGCTCGCCGCGCATTTGGGCGGTTCCAGATTCGTAAGACCATACTGGACGACCTGAATCAATGGGATCATGGTCAAGTGACGTGGACACAGGCCGACTCAATCAATCCAGAGCTTGACGTTTTAATGGCGCAACGATGGTTGCTTCACTACTGCGGAACAAAGGCGACCATTCAACGTTATTGCCAGGTATGGAATGGCGGGTCGACCGGGTGGCGATTACCTGATGCACAAGCCTATTTCAAAAGAGCCGTAAAGGTGCGCAAAGTGCGACCTGATTATTTCGTGAGTTGTAAACTGGAAGTCGAAAGGATGCTGTAATGGAAACGTTAGCAATCGGAATTCTGGTATCGGCTCTGGTTGGTGTGGTTGCTTTCGCCGTCAAGAAGGTGCGCGAGATCAATCACGACGACCAGCAGGAAGAAGGCGCGGAGTCCTGCGCCCGGTGGATGGAGCGCATGAGCAAACGGAAACTCGAAACCTTTACGGAAGATGACGCAGTGCGCGAGATTCCGAAGGCTCCCAAAGTGGCGGAAGTGGCTTTTTAAGGATGAAACACTGCAAACGCAGTGAGTTGTAACAGTAACACAGAAAAGGAGAAGTAGAAGTATGGCAAAGGAAACGACGACGGCAGTAGCAACGCGGCAGGAAAATATGCCAATGCCCATCAACGGGTTTGACGAGGTTAAGGCACTGGGTGAAATGTTCGAGAAGTCGGGAATGTTCGGATGCACACATCAGGGGCAGGGCACCGTACTTGTTTTGACCTGCAAGATGGCGAATCTAACGCCGCTGGACTATATCCGCACCTTCCATCTGATCGAGGGCAAGCCGTCCATGCGCGCCGACGCGATGTTGGCGAAGTTCGCGGAGCGCGGGGGAAAGTACAAGATCAACGAATTCAGCGCCAAGCGCGCGGCGGCGGTCTTCACCAAAGGCGAGAACATTCTTGACCTGGAGTTGACCATGGAGCAGGCGCTCGCGGCGGAGTGGCCGAAGGACAGCAAGGGCGGTATCAAAAAGAACTGGCGTTGCACTCCGGACGCGATGCTTTGGGCGAGGCTTGTGTCCAAGGCGGTACGCATTCTCGACCCCGGTGTCAACAGCGGGACTTATACCCCCGAGGAAATGGCCGACTTTGACGAGGACGACAACCGGGTTTCGCGGGCGAAGCGCGTGAGTCCCGAAGTGGTTGCGGCTATGACGACGAAACCCGCCGACGCAAATCCCGCTCCGGTAACGGTTGAGGCTACGGTGGTTGAGCCGGAAGTGTTGCCTCCCGCGACGACCACAACCACGGCGACCAGTGAATTCGTCATGCCGTTCGGAAAGTTCAAGGGAAAGGGATTCTCTGAATTGGCAACCAACACCCTTCAAGCGCTGGCAGATACCAAGACTCCGAGCCCTGACGCGGTGACGGCAGCCAAGGAGATGATTGCCGACGCGAAGGCCAGCAAAGAGGACAAAACCCGCGCCGAGATGACGGTGAACATGAGCCGCATTACCGATTACATGAAGGCGCTTTGCCTGAACATCATTGCGGAACGCGCAAAGGTGCAGGGATGACAACGGTACTTCAAACAACGGCGGTGGTGATTCAACTCCCTGCCTTCTCAAAGGAAATCGCCATTCAGTCGGCGTGGCTGGAGAAACGCAACGCGGCTGTGGCGACGGCGGCAGCAATCGTCAAGGTTGAAAGCCAAGCTGATTATGACGCGGCGACCGAGGCACTTGCCAGGGTATCAAAGCTGGACTCCGGCATCGAGAAGATGCGCAAAGAGTTGACCGCGCCGTTTTTGGCGGCGCAGCGCACTATTAAGGAGAAGGTGGACGAGGCTTGCGTGCCTTTGCAGGAGCATAAGGCGAGGCTCAAAACCTTGACCGGCGCATGGTTCATGGCCGAGCAGAAGCGAATTGCCGCCGAAGCCGCCGAGCGTGAATTGAAAGAGCGCGAAGCCGCCGAGGAAGCCTTAGCGTTGCAGGAGGAAGCCAGACAGCAGGCCGAGGCATTGGGGCTTGACGCCCCCGCAGCCGAGGATCTTGTCACGGTGGTTGCTCCGGTTGAGCAGGCTCCGAAGTCGGACAGCGCCAGCGTGCAGATGCGCATTGACGCCGAGATTGTGGACGAGTCGAAGGTGCCGCGCGCGTTTTGCATGGCGGATATCCGGCTTATCAATGCCTACAAGAAGGACAACAAAGCCGACTTGGAGAAGCGCATTGCGGCGGGCGAAGGCGAGACGGTGATTGCCGGGGTGCGGTTCACGCTGCGACCGGATGTGATGGGGCGATAACCACAGGGGATGGCCGGGGGTGCCGCGTATCCGGCGAAGCAACACGCGGCAGGTGATTTGAGTTCGAGTAAACAACAAAGAAAGAAAGCGAGACGGTAACAGTATGGCAAAGATTACAGAAGCGGATTTTAACGGTAAGGATGAGTTGACGCTGAACGTCAAAATTGTTGACCCGCACTTCGAGAGTGCGGAAAAGGACGGAGACAAGGCGCGCATGGCGTTGGTGTTGCGCGGCGAGACGAGCGACGGGAAGTACATTGACTGCCACCAGTATTTCACCGGGCAGTTGCTTGCCAGTGGACGCAATAAGGGGCGGTCGATGTTCGACGTGTCGGCGGAGCAGTGTCACGCCCTGGGGATGCCAAAGCCTTTCAACCCGAAGGATATCGCAATTCTTGAAGGCGTCGAGTGCGTGTTCGTTTGCGGGATCGAAGAATGGATGAACAACAAGGGCGAGAGCAAGCGGAGCGTCAAGGTCAAGTTCATCAACTCCAGCCGCAAGCCCGCGCTGGCTCTGGATGACGCGGCGGCGATTTGGGCGCAGTTGAGCGGCGAGCCCGTGGCGGCGCAGACGGTGGCGGCGAAGCCCGAGAGCACCGGGGCGATTGCGCCGACGGCGGTTGACGAGTCGGATTTGCCGTTCTGATCTAACCAATGGCACCCCTGCATCTAACTTGTGACAGCCGGGAACAAAATCCCTGGTACTTCCCGCCCGAAATAGCGGTGATGAAGCGCGGCAAGTTGGATGCAGGGGATTACGCTATCGAGGGAGACAACGGCTTTGCAATCGAGCGCAAATCGCTTGACGACTTTTTGGGTACTATCAGCACGGGATTCGAGCGCTTTGAACGTGAACTATCCCGCATGGAAAAAGCCCGACACGTTGCCCGGTGCATCGTAGTCGAAGGCACCATAGAGGAAATCGCGCAAGGCATCCACAACCACAAGAAACTCACGCCGGGCTTTGTCTTGAAGCGCATCGGTAGACTCACGCTAGAAGGCGTCAGCGTCATCATGGCGGGCAGTCACGACCTTGCGGCGGCAGTGGCATACGGAATTTTGAGAGAACGGGCAAAGGATCTGGAGGACATATATGGCAACGACGGAAAGAATCAGGGTAACGGTGGAGCAGATAAGGCCGGGACAGGTCTGGGCGTATCGCAAGCCGGACTCGAAATGGACAATCCTGAGTGTCCTGCTGGACTCCGGGGCAAAATGCGCCGCCAAGGGGATTGTGGAGTTCGAGCCGAAACACGGCGACCTGCTGGAGTTGGAAGGCGAATGGATAAAGAGCAAGTTCGCGGGGACGCTGGGCAAGGATGAATTCTGCTTCAAGTCGGCAATGCTTCACGTCCCGAGCGACCCGCGCGCCCTGCTACACTACGCCTGCACGCTGACCAAGGGCATAGGTCCGATCAAGGAAACAGAGATTTGGGAACGGTACGGCACCAAGTGGGAAGAAATCGAGACGCTGGATATGCCTGGAATCAGCGAATCAACGTCGTGGAACTGGGCAGAGACCCGGCGCAGGCTGAAAGAGCACGCAGACCAGACCCAGGCAATCACCCTGCTACTTTCAAAGGGCTGCACGCTGAATATGGCCAATGCGGCATGGTCAATGTGGGCTCAAGATACCGTGGGGACTGTCACGGAGAACTGTTACCGGCTGGCCGACCTGCCCCACTACGGGTTTGTGGACGTTGACGAGTCTATCAGGGTGGCTTTTGGGATACCCGACAAGGATCAACGGCGCGTCGAGGCGGCAATCATGTACGTCATCGGGCAAGTTACCTCTCAAGGCGACACGGTTTCCGACTGGGCAGATGTCACGGCAAAAGTAGCCGCATTGATTGAGGGGGCCAAGGGGATGATGGACGCGGCGGTTAAGACGCTGATCGACGGCGGCAAGGTGGTGGTGTTGCAGGGGGATAAGTTGGCGATGGCGGGGGACGCCGCAGCGGAAACCGCGTGTTGGAATCGCTTCAAGGGGGCAGCATGAAACCCTACTACCAAGACACCGCCGTAACGATTTATTGCGGCGACTGCCGCGAGATTGTTCCGACGCTGGGGCGGTTTGATTTGTTGCTGACTGACCCGCCGTATGGGATCAAACGGAGCGGGCAGACGGCGACAATTTGCAAAAACCCAAAACACAACCGCAAGCAACACGATGATTTTGAATGGGATGAAATGCCACCAACATCCTCTGTGTTTGATCTGCTTTTCAAAGCATCTGAAAATCAATGTATATGGGGCGGTAATTATTTTACTTACGCAATTCCTCCAAGCATGGGGTGGATTGTTTGGGATAAAGGTCAAGACTTTTCTACAAGTGATTGCGAGCTTGCCTTTACATCCTACCAAAAAGCCCTGCGTAGACTCGTCGTAAATCGTGGCCAGATAGCCGTAGATGGTCCCGTACATCCGACGCAAAAGCCGCTTAAAGTGATGACTTTTTGCATTGAATACGCCGGCGACACCGCCCAAACCATCCTCGACCCCTTTGCCGGAAGTTGCACGACGGGCCGCGCCGCCAAGGACTTGGGGCGCAAGGCCGTGTTGATCGAGCGAGAGGAACGGTACTGCGAAATCGGAGCCAAGAGAATGGCGCAGGAGGTGTTTGCGTTATGACCCTCGACAAAGACGAAGCACAGGACAACGCCGTTATCGCCGCCCTGCAAGGCCGCGACCGAATCATCACCGGCGGCGCAGGTAGCGGAAAATCGACGCTAGTAAAACGCATAGCCGAACAATTTAACGGAAACTGCGAAATCATGGCCCCCACCGGCAAGGCGGCCGCACGCTTGAAAGAAGCGACCGGCTTCCCTGCTTGCACCATTCACCGCGCCCTCTGCTACGACGGCGACAGCTTTCACCGCACCGCGCCGCTGGGTGTCACGATCATTGACGAGGCCAGCATGATCGACTCATGGTTGATGCAGTCGGTTTTACGGTTCAATCCGAAACAGTTGATTCTTGTGGGCGACTCCGCCCAGCTTCCCCCGGTGGGCAAGGGCCAGCCGTTCCATGACCTGATTAAGTTGCGCCCAGACATCGTGAGTACGCTCAAGACCTGCCACCGGGCCAAGGGAGCGGTCCACATGGCGGCGCTCGCGATCCGGGAAGGCATAAGGCCGGACGATAGGCTTGCCAGTGGCGGTGAGACGTGGACGGTAATCAACACGGGCGGGCCGAATGCCACCCTTGAAACCCTGCTCAAATGGATTCAGGCAGGTCGCTACGATGCCACGCAAGACATGATCCTCGCGCCCAGGTACGGAGATGGCAAGGCCGGGGATGATTGTGACGGGGGTATCGACGCCATCAACACGGCAGTCAAGGCTCTGGTGAACCCGAGCACGGACAAGTTTTCAACGGGCGACCGGGTAATCAATGGCAAGAACTTCTCAAATGATGACTACTGGAACGGCGACGTGGGCACCATTACCGATATGGACACGGCGGGCTTCCCCGAGGTGACGCTTGATCGAGATCCGAAAACGCCGCGCATTCTGAACAAGGATCACCTCAAAGAGTTGCGGCTCGCATACGCATTGAGCGTTCACAAGGCGCAAGGAAGCCAAGCGCGGCGGGTGTTTTTCATGTGCTTTTCGCGGCACTTTTTCAACCTCTCGCGCGCACTTATCTATACCGCTGTTACACGTAGTAGAAGCGATGTCGTGGTGTGTGGCGAGGTGTCGGCGTTTTACAAAGGAATCAAGCAGGAAAACCGAAGGGTGACAGTGATGCAAGTTCTAGCCCAGGAGTCCCAAGAATCTTTGTGGTGATATTGAACCCCGTGTATATCAAAATCGCAAAGCGCCAAACAGAGCAGCAAGGATTAGGAATCTGATGCAAGAACGACCTATTTTGATGTGTGGTGATATGGTCCGGGCAACGCTTGAGGACCGCAAAACGAATACCCGCCGGGTGGTAAAACCGCAACCTGTTCCTGATCCTATTGCTCCAGAGCGTCTGCTTATGTGGAACAGCTCATCCATGACGAAAGACGGAGCTTTTACGAAGTACAGCCCCTACGGCCAGCCCGGCGACCGCTTGTGGGTGAGGGAGGCGTGGCGACCTCTTTGGGATGACGCCGACAAGCCCGGCGGACTGGGCGATTGTGTCCAGTACAGGGCAGACATGTCCAAACGAAAACCCCTTCTCAAAGATATTGGGTTCGATGATGGAATGAAGTTTGACGAGATGTGTGACGAGTCATGCCCTGAACCTCGCTGGCGTCCCTCGATCCACATGCCCCGCTGGGCCAGACGGATCACGCTGGAGGTCACCGGAATCCGGGTAGAGCGGGTGCAGGATATCAGCGTGGCTGATTGCATAGCGGAAGGCATTGCGCCTGTAAGAAAACTGTGTCCAGGTTTTAACGGATATGAGCATGGTGAAATCATCGACTTTAGGTGCCTTTGGGACTCGATCAATGCCGCCCGCGGATACGGCTGGAAGGTGAACCCGTGGGTCTGGGTTATCTCTTTTAGGAGGGTGACGCCGCGAACTACTACCTCGCTAGCGAGTTTATAATGGCAGTAATAGCCATTCTGAAAGGGAATCAATGATTATTGGCCTACACGACTCCGACGCAACCGGATACCCGAACCTTGCGTTAATGAAGTTATCCGCTCACCACAAGGCAATAGGCGATACCGTGGCGTGGTTTGATTCCCTGTGGCACGATTATGACAAGGTATATTCGTCAAAGGTGTTCACGTTTTCGGAGGCGTATCCGTATCTGCCAGACGAAGCCATTAAGGGCGGGACTGGAAACGATATGGCGGTCAATCTGCCTGATGCCATTGAACACACTATGCCGGATTACTCGCTGTATGGGATTAATTATAGCATGGGCTTTGTGACAAGGGGATGCCCGCGCCGTTGCCAGCATTGTTTCGTGCCGGACAAGGAGGGCGACATTCGCGCCAATGCCGATGTGACTGAATTTCTAGCGCACAAGAAACTTGTTTTGATGGATAACAACATACTCGCCCACCCACACGGCATTGAACAGATTGAAAAGATTGCGAGCCTTGGCGTTAAGGTGGACTTTAACCAAGGGCTTGACGCTCGCCTGATTGACGATGCTATGGCAAGGCTTCTGTCCCGCCTGAAATGGCTCGCGCCGTTGCGCCTAGCCTGTGACAGCCCTGCCATGATCGAACCCGTCAGGAAGGCTGTGGAGTGCCTTCGCTGGCAGAATGTGCGGCCAAGGGCATATTTCCGTTATGTGCTTGTGAAGGAAGTTGAAAAGGCGGTCGAAGTGGTGCGCTTTCTGAAATCAATCTATTGCGAGCCGTTCTGCCAGCCTTACAGAGATCCACAAGGGACTGAGCCGACGCAAGAGCAAAAGAACTTCGCCCGGTGGGTAAACAGAAAACCCATTTTCATGTCAACGACTTGGGATGAGTACAGGCGGTTTTCATCATGAAGCAATACCACCCCATTCTGAAAGGGAATCAGTGAAGCAATACCGAGCAATCCTCGACGACTCCACCGCTCTTATCGTGCTGGCCGGATGCCCCCACGAGGCCCGGTCAATCGCGTTCCAGCAACTTCTATGGGTTTGGCTCAAGACGGGCCGCATGAACGTAATCAGGGAGGTTGTGGAAGTATGACGTCACACCAGCAATCTCTACTTTCGGACATTGAAAAGCTGAAAGCACAACTACCGAATGCTAACAAATCAGATAGAGACCGGATCCAAAAACAACTCAAGAAGCTGGCACATTGGTTGACTCAAGATGACGCCCGAGAGCATGAGTTGAAATTTGGAAGGCGAAATGATCCTGGTGGACGAAGTAGAAGCCCATCAATGGGGCGATTTAGCTGTGATGATGAAAGGCAATACTCATGACTCACCCCTACGAAGTCGAAGAACGCGCCGCGATCTACGAGTTTGACGCTGGCATGACCCGCGAGGCACAAGAGTCTTTATGGTGATGGAGGTACAATGTGGATAATACCCAAGAATTTACCCATGTCGAGTTGTGCGCCGGATACTCTGGAATACATCTCGGACTTGAACGAGTTATCCCAGGTCTCCGAACAATCGCTTATAGCGAGATCGAAGCCTTTGCCTGTGCGAACCTGGTTGCGAAGATGGAATCGGGACATCTGCCTCCGGCTCCTATTTGGACGAATCTTAAAACCTTCCCGTGGGGAAAGTTTCGTGGACTGGTGGACATCCTGTCTGGCGGGTATCCTTGCCAACCGTTCAGCGCAGCCGGAAAGCGCAAAGGACACGAAGACCCCCGCCACCTGTGGCCGTTTATTGCAGATGGAATTGCTGCCATGCGGCCTGGAGCAGTCTTCTTTGAGAATGTCGAAGGTCACATCAGCCTCGGGTTGCGCGAAGTCCTTGCCGACCTGGCTGGTCTCGGATACCGAGTGGAAACGCCATGTGGCGAACCAACGTGGGGAATATTTAGCGCGGAAGAAGTTGGCGCACCTCACCAGAGAAAAAGGGTCTTTATCATGGCCTTCGATAACAGTCAACGAGGCCAAGAACTCATGCGGAAAATCGCAGAGCAACAGGAATACCCCCCCCCTGGGAACAGCGGTGCAGATAGACCGTGCTGGCCATCCAGACCCGGAGAGCCTCAATACTGGTTTGAACCTCCAAGGGTAATCTAGCCATGAGAGAGAGAGAGAGAGAGAGAGAGAGAGAAGACTTGGGCGACACCGCGAAGCCGCGATGCAGGAGATTGGTGCATGAATAAAGCCAGAGTTGGAGAAAAACCAGAGGATACATTGTGTGGACAGGTGAAAATATGGCCTACGCCGGATGTTTCCGACCGCCGGGGGCCGAATAGTGATCAAGTTGGGTTGTCAAATATAGTCAAAAAACAATTCCCTACCCCGTCAGTATGCGGGAACCACAACCGCAAGGGGGCCAGCGAATCGATCGGGGATGGGTTGAGTACCGCGGCGAAACAGGAGTCCACACCCCGCAGCGGCGAGGGCAAAAAGATGTGTTGCGGCAAGCTGAATCCCCGTTGGGTTGAGACACTCATGGGGCTCCCTATCGGCTGGGTGCGCCCCGGTTGCACAGACCCGCGCCACCCCGCAGACACTTCCCGCGACCGAGACGAGGACACACGAACCGACAACCGCACCGATGAACTGCGAATGCTGGGAAATGGGGTGGTTCCAGATACCGTGGAGAAGGCGGGAAGGACTCTACTGGAAAGGATAATGAAATGACCTACGAGCAGGAAGAACGCGCTGCGATTTACGAGTTTGACGCTGGCATGACCCGCGAACAGGCGGAGGCGCGGGCCTTTGCGGAGGCCGTTGATAAGAATCTAGGCATCCCACCCGAGATGATGAAACCACATAAACCCATGACACAATCAGAGTTATTCTAATGCCCCCCACAGCCATAGCCAAACATCCTCACTGTAACCTTTCAATTCGATTCGTTGAGGCGGATCACTCCTACACGGACACGGAAGGTGCGGTGTATCAATCAGTCACCACGATCATCAAGGGGGCCTTTCTCCCCTTCAATGCCCGCGAGGCGGCGGAACGGGTTGCCAAGCGCGAGGGTGGCACCGTGGCCGAGGTAATGGCCACATGGGAAATGAAGCGCCTGGCGTCATCTGATTTCGGCACGCGGTTCCACGCCAACATGGAGGCGACCATCAAAGGCCAGCCGCGCCCGCACGCGCCGAAGAATGAGAAGGAGATTCAGGCTTTCCGAGTGGGGGTGGAGACCGCGAAGAAGATCATGGCGAAGTACGGCGCGAACCTTTGGGCTGAGAAGATTGTGTTTTCGCCGAGGTCGAGGGTGGCGGGGTGTATTGACCTGCTTGCCTGCAAGGGAAATGAGTGGATCATTGGCGACTGGAAAACCAACGAGACTATAAAGCGCGAGAATCAGCACCAGTCTTGCGCGGTGTATGGCCTTAGTCACCTACCCGACTGCGACTTCACCCGGTACAGCCTTCAACTTTCCGCATACGAGCGCGTGCTGCGCCGGGACGGATATGTCCCTGAAGGCGCAACGTTCAAGCGGCTGCTCATTCATATCGCGCCGGGAGCCGACAAGCCGGAATTTATCGAGACGCCAGACATGAAGCTGGAGATGGGTGAGATACTTTTAGAGAGAGAAATTGACCGCAGGGAATACACAAAGGAGACAACGTGAAAATTTTCGACTTCGAGATTCTGAAACAGCAGGCCGATTGCCGCGACATTGCGATCAATCTGCTTGGAATGAAAAATAAAAACAACCGGGGCGGCGAATGGGTTTCATTCGACAACCCTTGGCGCCCTGGCTCCGACTCCGGCGCATTCTCTGTATCGGCGCGCGGATACCGCGACCATGTTTCAGACGAGAGCGGCAGTGTCCTCGATATGGTTGCCAACGCTAAATACAACGGCGACATGATGCAGGCACAGGAGGCGCTTGGTGTCTACCTTGGTTTGAAATCAACCATGGAATCACGTCAAAAGAAAAAGTTTGTTTGCGCCTATGATTACGTTGATGCCACCGGGAAGATGATTCACCAAACTGTACGGTTCGAGCCGAAGTCATTCTCGCAGCGCCGCCCTGATCCAGCGCAACCCGGCGAATGGGTTTGGAGCTTAAAGGATATTGAACCGGTGCTTTACCGCCTCCCCGAGCTTATCGCAACCCAGTGGGTGTGCCTTGTTGGTGGGGAGAAGGACGTTGAGAACCTGATCTCCATCGGTATCCCGGCGACAACAAACCCCATGGGTGAGGGGAATTGGCGCGACTCTTATAATCAACACTTCGCCGGCAAAGCGGTAATTATCCTGCCGGACCGCGACGACGTAGGGCGCAAGCACGCTCAGGTTGTGGCATTCGCTATCAAGAGCATTGCCAAGTCGATCCGCATTATAGAGCTTCCGTTTCCTGACGACGCCGACCCACACAAGGATCCGTCCGATTGGATTGCATACCACAAAAGCCAAGGGCATAACGATACCGCCATTGCTGACAATCTCAAGCGCATCATTAAGGACACGCCGATTGTTGACGCCGCCCAGGTGGAGCAGCCGAGTAACACGCAGCAGGAAATCATCAACGCCAAGCGCGCCAACAAGGAGCCGTTCCGTAATTACGACTGGGCCGACGCCATGGATGACAAGGGCAAAGAGAAGCGCGTCAAGTCTCCACGGCATATCAACGCCATGCGCGAGGATATCATGCGCCGGTTCTTCAACTTCCCGCGGCGAATCGGTAGCAGCCTGTTCGACCACGACCGCGAGACCAAGAAGATCAACATTTTCGACCGGCCGCCGGAGCTCATGGGCTGGATCCAAGAGAAGTCGAAGCACAATATCGAATGGGCCAAGGTTGAGGGCAGCGTCACCGAGCCGGAATTCTTTGCCTCCCTGCTCCGTAACGTCCGGGCTTATGAAGCCATTTCTGGAGTCCCGAATTGGCCTTGCCGTCCGGATGACGTGTACTACACCCATGGCGCCCTTCCTGATCCGACACCAGACGCCAAAGCGTTCAACGAGTTTGTTTCGTTTTTCTCGCCATCGTCTGAAGCCGATTGGCACCTACTCCGCGCCTTCATAGCGTCCCCGCTGTACTACAAGCCGAAGGTTGACCGCCCTTTATGGGTGATTGACGCCACGACCGGCCAGAACACAGGCAAGACGAAGCTGGTCGAGATGGTGACATTGCTTTATGGTGGCGATGATCCGGATTGCGGGGAGCCTGCTTGGATTGACGCCGGCCAGTTAAACAATGACACCACCCTTGACCGGAGTGTCAAGCGCCTGCTGTCGTCCACCGGGAGAAAGAAGCGTATCGCCCTGCTGGACAACGTGACCGGGTATTTCAGATCCCCGGCGCTGGCAACCCTTGTCACCCAGGGCTCAATTTCCGGACTGGCACCCTATGGACACGGCGAGGAGACGCGCCCGAATGATTTGACATGGGTGATCACGTCGAACAGCGCCACGCTTGACCGGGATTTGACTGACCGAAGCCAGATCGTGAAGTTGTGCCGTCCCGAGACCCCGCGCCCGCGATGGGCGCTGGAAGTCACGGAGTTCATTAAGAAGAACCGGATGCAGGTTATCGCTGATATCATAGGTATTCTGGAGCGCGGCCCCACATTCACCGTCAAACCATGTACCCGGTTCAGGGAGTGGGAAGTGGATATTCTCTGCCCTATTCTTGGCACCCAGGAGGCTTGGGAGACCACGATGGAGGTCAACCGCGACCGTCAGCGTTCAGCCGATGGCGACATTGAGGATGCCGCAACGATCAAGGAAATCATTCGCTACAAAACGTGCTCTTTGGGGCTCAACATGGACACCGACATCATCTGGCTTCAGAACGCCGTTCTCGCCCAGTGGATCCCTGAAATGATCCCCGGTTTCGGCGGCAAAAGTCAGCGTGGTTGCACCGCCCATTTGAAGAACATGGTGAAGGTCGGATTGCTTCCGGAATTGTCGGATAAATATGAGAGTTGGCCGCGTCGAGGGGACGCAAGAAGGCGCGGATTTATGATCGGATATGAGCGCTATTTCGATGGTCATGCGGTGAAAATTGTAGGGGTAAACGGAGAAGGCGTAATCAAAGTAATCTAAGAGGGAGACATGAAAGATTTAAAAAACAAGCGTGTTCAGCGTGTACAGCGTGTGCAATTTGCACACACAGCACACACAAAAGAAACTAAACTTTATTCAATGTTGCTTAAATCGTGTAAAGACTTGAAAAAGCTTCTACTTAAACAGCGTGTTGCGTGTGCCGCACACACTTCTACACGCCGTACACGCTTGTTTCCTTATCTCCTTTATGTAGAGCTATTTTCACTTCTCTATAATTTCGACGCTCACAGCTTAGAGAAGAAGAAGAGCGTGTGCAGCGTGTACAGCGTTTTTTGTTCATTTTTGAGAAAAATCCCCACCTTTGGAAAAATCGAGGTGGCCCATGCCTAAGCCCATCCACGCCGTCGAGGTCCGTGGAAAAAATTCCTTGCTCTGGTTCACTGTCGCTTTCGAGACGACCGCCGCCGGAGCCCGCCGGGAATTGCGCCGGATCCGAGACTGGTTGAAGTCTCACAAAACTTGCGCCGCCTATCGGGTTCAGGAATACCGGTTCCGCCGGGGACAGTGGGAGGCCGTCCATGCCGAAGCGTAAACCCTGCGCATTGCGCAAAATCCGCGGCTACATTCTCCGGGCCCGCACCGCGTCGGAATGGGACATCACCCGGGAGATTATCGCCGGCGAGAAATCGCTCGATCGTTACCAGCGCGAACACTTCACCGCCCTTTGCGTCGCCGGGAAGTGGCGCGTTGTTACTAAGACGCGCACCGCCCCGGAGTGGGTTGCGCTGTTGAAAACCATTAAAAACGAGCACATTCGCGGCAAGGTTGCGTCCGTCGTGTGGTGGGATTACGCCGCCAAGCTGCCGGAAGTGTTGGCCGTCATGGAATTGTATCAGCGCAAGCAGACAGAGGCCGCCGCCGAAGTTTACGCCGGGTTGATCGCCATCGGATATCCCGAATCACTGGCCAGGAAGCGTTGCCAGCAGCCAAAGGATTCTTACTACCGGCCCACGGTTGAAACACTGGAGGCGCTGCCGTGAAGCATGTCGCCGCCGGAGAGCGCCACGGTCGCCTTGTCGTGGTCAAAGTCACCCACCGGAGACACAAGATCAAGCACGGCGGGGAGAATCGTAGCTGGGCGCATTGCCGTTGCGACTGCGGCCAGACTTGCGGCGCCTGGTTGAATTCGCTAAGATCCGGCAACACGTCGTCCTGCGGCTGTATCCACCGGGAAAACAGCGCGCGGCGACTTGCGGAGCGGAATTCGGCTGGCAATAAGGTGAGAGGGCGCTACAAGCCACGGAAACAGGGGGAGGATGCCGCTGTAGCCGGTCAAGGGGTGGGGGTGGCGGCTTCGCGTGTTCCAGAAATCAAACCCGCTACAGGGCATTTTAAGCCGCTTTCCGAGCCGCATAGTTTCGCGGATATCATGGCGATGATTGAGCGCAATCGTAAAATAGCATAGGAGAACGGGTTATGACTTTCGATGATTACGCCGATGAGGAGCGTGCCGGAATTCTGGAGTTCGACGCCAACATGAGCCGGGAGCAGGCAGAAAAGCGGGTGGCGGAAATGCGAATGCCCCAGCCATTACAGCCAGGGCACCGCGAGGATCCCGGGCAAGCCGGGAAGTTCTCTTAGTGTTTCTCGCTCGTTAAACCGGTGCTCAGTGGATCGGCAAAGGGGTTGACCGTGCCACGGATTTTGTGAATCATCGCCGTGATACTGCGCCCGACTCTGAATTTCTTCTCCATGCTGCACGAATAAGCAATGCACTCATGGGCCTCGTGAAGCAGGGCGAACATTTCCGGCGCCGCCTGAATCAATCGCGACGTTTCGCGGATTTTGTCAAGGTTCTCTTTCAATCCCGGGTCGTTTGTGGCGTGCATTGCTTCCGGGCTCATGTATAAAACCTCGTTGCCGTTCTTGTCCCGGCAAATTCCGTCATCTCCGATAATCCACGGTCCAGGTTGATGCGTTGTCATTGCTTGGGTTCCTCCTGCTTTTTCTCGCTCGACCGCTTTTTGTACGGCGCCTTCGCCTTCCAGCGGTCGGTGCCTCGGGCTCGGCGCTTCTCCCAGAGTCCGGCGGCGTGGATGCGCATTGCATCGGCGCGGCGTTGTCGTTCCTCGGGGGATAGGGTTTTAGGGTGGCCGGCGGATAGCTTGCCAAGGGCAACGGCGGCGGGGTTTTTTGGTTTGTCGTTCATGGTCGTTTCATCCTTCTCTTAGTGTTTCTTTTCCTCGCTCGTTAAAACGTCGTGTTGATTTCATACACTCCCAGGCCGATCACGGCAAGCGGGAGAATGAGGAGCAGTGTTTCAAGCATTGTTTCCCCCAATCCTGAACGGCCCCACCATTGCGCCGGGCTGCGCCTTCGCTTCGACCTCGGCAAGTATAGCGTCCTGGCGTTCAACTGGTACGCCTTGCGCTGTCCACAGGGCGCGGAGTTCGGCTTCGAGTTCGGCGGCTTTGTTTTGTTCGGCGTGGCAAGCGTCAATCTCGCGGGGGCGGAGTCGGCAAGCCCCGGCGGAAAGACTGCAATGATCGCAAGAATTGATTTTCTCGTTCATGCCTCACCCTGGGCTTTCTGGATCGCGGCGCGGGCGTTTTTCATCCGGTCGGAGTTGATAGGATCTGACAGGTATTTATCGGCGCAAAGCTCAATCAATGCCGCCAGCATTTCAGGCGCGGCGGCGATCAGCGTGGCGTCTGCTGGGTACTGAATCCACGCGATAACGGTTTGTATTTTGTCATCCGACCGTATTATTACTGGGTGACTGGCGTTTTGCGGCATGTGGTCTTTCCATTTTGCAGGCGTGTGTTTCGTTTTCATCGTGCTTTCTTTCTGTTTGGTGTTGCTCGCTCGTTATTTATTAATCACAATCAATGCAATGCTGGCGCTTGTGCCTTCTTCTCTAAAGCTGTTTTCCGGCAATACTTCCCAGTGATTCACAATGGGTTTTAATTGCTCATTCTGCTTCGTGCCGTTGTAGCAAAGCGACACAAGCCGCCCGCCTGGTTTCACCATTTCCAGCGCGTGCAAAATGTGCTTAATGTCGCGGCCCTGCTTGAAAGGAGGGTTCATAATCACGGCGTCAAACTCTCCACCCAGTTCCGGCGCGGTGGTCGTCAAAAAATCGCGGTGCTGCACCTGCTCGCGCTTCATCATCTTTGTAAGCGCGTCAAAGCATTCGCGGGCCTCCTCAATTATCATCCATTCAGCCCGCAAGTCTTTCAACGGTTCAAACAATCGGCCCAGACCGGCGGAGGGTTCAAGTATCCGCGCGCCTTCTCCCGCTTTTTCCGTTATCAGTTCCGCCATGCGCGCCGCAATGATGCGCGGCGTCTGAAACAAATTAAATCCGATCACTGGCCGGGGGGCGGTTCCTAGCTCGTGGCGCTGTGCCATTGCCAGGAACCGGCGGGCCTCCAGGCGCATTTCTGCGCCCTTGGCGGTGTTCGCTTCTCGCAACATTAAAAGGCGGTCAATCCCGTTCATGCTATTTTCAATTCCTGTTGTTTGATCTCGCGGGTTTTGAACACTTCGGCGGGTATCGGTTTTTGTGGCTTGTCTGTCAAAACTACAAGGCTCGGCGTATATTGCCAGCCGCCGGAACGTGTCCGGATTTTAACGGCGTCGCGATAGGTTCGGATGGTCTTTCCGTCTGCATACGCTGCGGAATATTGCGCTTGCGTCATCTCTTCGACTTCGCCGGGCTTGTGTGGGTAATTTTGATGCTTGGTTGCCTCGTAATCTTCCGCGTTAAGCTGTTCCTGTAGCCGTTGCGCGTCCTCCATTGTCGGGTTAATCGTCGGCGGGCCTTTCGGCTTCGCGTATTTCTCCGCCTTAAACTCTGCCCGCTCCTCGTCGGTCGGCGCGCGGTAAACGTCGGATTTAAGCCGCTCAATGTTCAGCGTGTGGATAGTCACGGGGCGCGGGTTGCCTTCGCCGTATGCGTTGCCCTGGCGGTCGTAGTTCGCCGCCGTTGGTGCCAGTATCGCCACAGATACCGCCCGCCCGGTGGCCGGGGATTTATTCACCTTCTGGATCTGGTGTTTCCCGATCCAGCCGCCCGCCTCCATCTCAACAAAGGCAGCGCGCCCGCCCTGGGCCTCAAGCATTTGATTTTCATAGGCAAGGCGCAATGTGATATGGTCAAACCATTTCCCGCCCGGTGTCCAGTCTTGCGGCCTTTCGGGGTGGTTTGACATCCATTCCCGCGCGGCGTCTTCCGGCGTCCTGGTTCCTTCCACAAACTCTTTAATGTTGGCCTTTTGCAATTCATAGCGCGCGCTGCCGTAAGTGGTGTGAACGTTTCCGATCATCATTAAAGCCATGCCAAGTTTACACTGCTCGCGGGTATATTTCCCAGTTTCGCCGGCGGGCTTGATGTCGGAATTTTGCAGGGAATAAGCGCAAGCTCCTAAAACAATCAACTCGGCATTGCCTGCGATGCTGTTCCAAATATCCCAAGTTGCCTGGTTGGTCGCGGTGCGCTCGCGGCTGTCCTTCTCAATCTTCCGTAATTCCGCCTCCAGCGTCTTAATGCGCCCCATCCTCACGGCGGGGGTTGAAACGTAAAGCGCGTGCCCGATAACTCCAGCCGTGCGGCGTTGCCAGTATTCGGCCTTCTCCCAGCTATTAACCGCCTGCGTTGCAATTCTGTCATGCCGCGCGGCCCTGCGTTCGGCTATTGCCTGCGACTGGTAGCCGTGCAACTGCGGCCCGCTCTCGTATCGGTCGGCCTGCGTCCCGGCCTCCTCGCGGCGCTTGTCGAGGTAGCCGTCAAACCGTTCGGCCCTATCTGCTGCGCGGTCGGCTGGGCTCTGGTCTTCGTCGTCAAGTATTCCGTCCGCATATTCTAGCGCGGTCGCTTCGCGTTCCGGCGTCCAGACTGCCACAAAATCGCAAGATTGTTTAAGCGTGCTCGTCCAGCCCTGGGCGCGTAATGCCTCGTATTCGTCGCGGGGCACCCGGCCAACGTATAAGCGTAATTTATCATCCTCGGGGCAATATGTCGCGGTTTCTGTTGTTGATATGTTCATCGTCGTAAACTCCGCCCGGATATCCCGCCGGGCTCGGGGTTGCTTCAACTCTCAAACAAGTATTTCTAAGTTGTTCCTCTCATGCCTCCTATTATACACAACCCGCTTTCAGTATCAACCATTTAAGCGCCCTCTAGTTTATTAAATAACCCGCTTATAGCATCTTTAGCCCTAATTCCATTGGTTAACCAGCGATAACCACCTCAATAAAAAACATTACAATTTCACCGCCCCGAAAAATCATTGCTTGCAAATTCGCGCCGCCCCGGTGTAATCTCCCGCCTCATGGGTGGAAAAACAAAGCTATCACCGGCGGAATATCATCGCCTCTACAGAGCCCGCAAAGCCGCGCAACGCGCCGCCGGTGTCACGCCGCCCCCTCGCGCCGCAAAGCAAAGCACACCGCAAAGCACACCGCAAAGCCAAACCATCACTACACCCACCGCACAGGCTCCGCAAAGCAAAGCAACCCAGGCAACCCAGCCGCAACCCCCACCGCCGCCTACCGCCCTGGACGACAGCGCCGCCGCTCTATGGCTCGACGATCCACCGCCCAGCAACGCCAGCGCCGCCCCCACCGCAGCCACGGAGCCCAGCGGCCAACCCCTCGCGCGAAGTAGCTTAGTCACTACAGCGCCGCACAGCATCGAAGCTATACAGCAGGGGGGCAACGTAGCAGGGGTACAAGAGCAATCTATAAGCAAGAGAAGCCAGGAAGCAGGGATACAAGGGGAGCCGGAAGAGGCAGTGAAAGCCGGGGAAAGCGAAGAGGGCGAAAGGGGCGAAAAGCGGAGGAAAGCAGCCGCAAAGCGAGAAACCACAAAGCAGGGAGAGACGGCGGAGAGAGAGGGATTTTCCGGCGATACGCTTTCGGCTTTGTGCACGCGCGAAGCAGCGGACATCTTAGGACACGAAAAGCAAAATGTCCTAAGAAGTCCAACCCCTGATTTTAAGCCTGGCAAATTCGCTGCGCCGCCGTGCAGCCTGGAGGTTTTCGATCGGGTTTGTTATCGCATGATGCGCGGCGATTTTTGGCGGGACATCTCAAAGGATGAAAACGGGATACTATGGGAGAACGTCCGCGCTTGTGCCGGTCAATCTGCTGACCTTTCCGCCCGCTGGGTGGCTGTTGACAATGCCAGGCGCGCCGCATTCGCCGCCGATATCGAGGAGACGGGACAAGTCTTGCTTGCTACAGCCCGGGCAGAGCTGCCGGCGGTGGACGAAACCGGGGATACACCACACGGCCCGACAAGCCGGCGCTCATTTCAACGGGCAGCGTCAACCGCCCAGGCAGGCGCCGCCCTTCTGCAGCCTGCCACACACGGCAAACTAGCCGCGCAAAGAGACGCGCCCGGATCCGGTGGGGGCTCTATAATCGTAAATATCGCCGTTGCTCCCGGGATCCTGCCGCCGGGCGCGCCGCCGGTGATCGTGCTGCAACGTCCCAACGAAGTGCCGGCAGCGTAAAAATACCCACTACAGGTAGTGTGCCTTTCGCAATAACTAGCCGAAAAGCGAAAACACGCTAAAACCCCAACAAAAGCATGGTTTTCTAGTAGACCAATTCCATGTTATGCGACATTGACCCACACGACGCGCAATGCCCGACGCACAAAGCGACTATATAGTCACCGCTTACTAGGTAGTCACCAAGTCGGCAGGGTTCGACGGGCTGGGCGGCGGGGTGGGGTGGCATGGTGGACAAGGGCATCGAGGGGGATGGCATTGGAATCCTTATGCAGGGTATGTTGAGCGCGAGCTTTGTCTGATTGCTTTGCACCCCCCTATGCGGACCATAGGAATTTAGGGGATAGGGTCAAAGTAACCCGCGCGAAAACCTTATAAAAGCAGAAGCTGCCCGGATCGAATGGAGTCGTTCGGCATGCTGTCATTTTTCTTGAGATTGCAACTTGGACACGACTTCACCATGTTGTGAGCCGCATGGAGTCCGCCACGAATGATAGGGACAATGTGGTCTATATGCCATTGAACATTTTTAAGACTTGTGCCGCACCAATAGCATGAATTTTTCGACTTAGATATATGACCTAAAATAGCGGAAGATGAATCCGTTTTTGCTGCTTGTATTTTAATTCGACGTGCATGTTTTTGAAGACGGACTTGCATTGGGTGGGACTCGCGCCATTTTTTAGCATTCCTTCTAATCTCTGCTCGATGCAGGGTGTGGTATTCCCGCCAGTTAAATAATTTCTTATCGGCCTTTGGCTTGGCTGTTTTAGGTTTGGTTGTTTTGTTTCTTTTGCGTTTCGGGAGCCGATGATATCTACATTTTTGATAAGCATTAGTGCCGCATCTTTTTGAACAATACACCGTCCCTGGATATAGCGGCGAAAACTCCACTCCGCATTGCGGGCATGCTTGAGATGGGGCTGGCTGGCAAAAGGGGTTCATGGTTTAGGTTGAGGCGGATTGACTGGCGCTTGATTTGGTGGATCCTGCTTTATCCTCCACCCGTCTCAACGCCTCGCAGTTATTCGAGTGCGGCAGCGACTGGCAGTTGCGCTTTGCGAGGCAGTGGACGCAGTGGGCGGGGTAGATGGGGTTCATGGTCATGGTGATATGTACCCGGCTACGAATACAATCAATGCAAAAACTACTGCGACAACAATACCGAGACAGGCACCGATGGCCTCATCTATATTATCAACGCCCATACTTATTCTCACTTCACCACCCCATTCTCTTTTTGCGGGGATGATCCAAGCTTGTTACCGTAAACTTCTCCCGCATATTGCAGTAAAGCAGTCCCGATATGCACAGCATCTTCCGCGCTCATGCCGAACACCCTGCCAAGCATTGATAGATGGATCTCATCGCCATCAATTTGTATCCCGAAATTCTTATCAGTTATTCCTATGTTTTTCACTTCCCCACCGCCTTGATCTCGAAGTCCAGCAGCCATTCCTCTAAGCGTCGCCCATCATGCCACCAGACGACAAGGTAGCCGTTGCCTTGTTGAGCGGCGCGTAGCATGGTGACGACTCCGGTGATGCCCTTGACGTGGGCGATTTCAACGGTGTCGCCGATGGAGTGGGTGAACGGGATGACGCAGATGCCGCTCATCGCATATCCTCGCAGGTAATTTGTGGAGACTTCATTACGGTTTCTTTCCCGCAATCCGGGCAAACATGACGATACTGTTTGCCATACGGGATGCACAGGTGCATAGGTGGATTATGTTCTGGGTGGATGCACAATTTATTCGCCTCCACCATGTCCTCGAATCCTGATTGCTTGCCGCTCACGTTGTCGCTCCGTTGTCATCGACGGAAAGTATCGGGATATCCTGCTTCTCTCTTTGGTTGCAGTACTGGACGTAGGAGCGCAACTTCGCCAGCACGTTCTCAAGGGCGGGGTTGGGCTTGCTTTTCCCGGTTCGCACCCACTCGATGCAGTCGCGAGCCAGCGAGTCCCGCTCCGCACTGACCGCATGAAGCTCGTCGGAGAGACGCTGGTTTTCCTTCTCGTGCTGGTACTCGCTTACAATCGGCGGCAAGATGGCGGGAGTTGGCGGATCAAACGCAGGAGTGTTCTCGGAAAGGATCGCCTTCTTGATCTCGCCAGCCCTTTGGCGAGCCTCCACTGACGCAGGGTATGAATGCCCATGCTGCTTGCACATCTCCTCAACGTGCCTGTCAATTTCCTTCAACGCCTCAAGCAAAACTTCAAGCCGGTTCATCGTTTGTCCTCCTGTTTAGTTAACTGCGGAAAGGTTAAACATTTTCACGTTGACTTTGCAAGCTCAAGTTACTACAAACGCAGGCACATGAAAGCGACTGGAAAAACGAAGGTGCCGAATGACGACTTCACGGCGTTGCGATTGCCGAAGGTATTGAAGGCGTGGGCGAAGCGTCAGGATGGCGGAGTCGGCGCGGCGATTCGCGGGGCGATGTGGGCGGCGGTGATGCGGGAGAAGAAATACGGCGCGGGTATGCGTGGTGGTGCCTCGGTCTCCAAAACCGAAGAGACTGGTTCGACTCCGGTGTGCCGTGCCAAAAAAGGAGACAAGCGATGAAGGTAGTTACCAAGGGGCATCTTTACGAGTTGGCGCATTTCGAGAATCCAGATCATATCGAGGCGATTCAATTTATCGAGAAGCACGCCTCTCCATCATTAGGGAATAGTCTTCTCACGGTTCACGATGGCACGACCGATGAGGAAGTGTTGGCGATGCTGATTGATAGGATGCAGTATTTGCAGAACATGTTTCCCTGCCGCGAGAATGCCATTGTCATTACGAAGCTGGAGGAGTCTTTGATGTGGCTGAACAAGCGTACCGCCGACAGGAAGGCGCGCAACGTGGAAGGTACAAGCTATTCATGAGAACCCCCATAGGCGGCAACAAGCGCAGTCACGCAGCGACCCGAGCGATTCGGGCGCGGCTTGCGGCGGCGAGATTGAAGCGGGAGTTGAAACAACAAAAGGAGACGAAGCGATGAGTGACCCTGTAATTAAGCTGATCAACGACAACACGCGGCTGGTGATCGAGGTTGACATGCTGAACCCGCCCAGGGTGAGCAAAAGCGGCAAGTGCATGTTGATGGCGTCGGGGATGATTAAGAGTGGCATCATGGTTGAGGGAAAAGAAATGTCCGTGGGCATCAACGCCATGGTCCCCGTCAAGGACAAGCCGCCGCGAAAGGTCAAAGGGGTTGTTGCTCAATGAATCTCGCCGGGATGCACCACCAGATTCAGCGCCGGAACTATGCCGATGTCGTCAAGGAATGTGCGGCGCTGAATCGGCAGCTTGTCCAGCGCGATCATGTGTTGTGGTTGATTCTACACCGGACCGGCCAGCAGGCGATTACGACGGATGACTTGACGAAGATCCCGCGTGGCGCCGAGGTGGTTTGCCGGGACGACCTGGCGGGCGGCGCGATTTTCGAGGCGGTTGACGCTGATGCTATTGTGGCGGCGGCGAATGAATTTGCGAGAAACGATAACGATTTAACGAAAGGAACCGACAGTGAAATCAAACCCTGAGATTGTGAAAGCCATGCAAGCCCGCTACTTCGATGAGAATGTCGCTGAGAACCAGTACCGGGCGCATGCTGCCATTTTGAACAACGCCGGATACGTCAAGGCCGCTGCGATTCTGATCGAGCACGCCGATGACGAGGCGAAGCATAAGGGCATGCTGGCAAAGCGCCTTGCGGAGTTTTGTGTTGCGGCTACTCCTTTCGGCGGCAAGGCTGATGCCGGTATCGGCGGCGAAATGAAGCTGCCTGAAATTCTGGACGCTGAATTGCCACTGGAAGTCAAGGCGAGCGCGGATTACAACGAGCTGATCCGGTTGTGCTGCGAGAATGGCGATAACGACACCCGTGAGATTATCGCCAAGATCCTGTCCGATGAGACCGACCATATCAACGATCTTGAGCGCATCCTGGGCAATATCGAGGATATCGGCTTGGAGAATCTTCTCCAGGCGATGATGAACTGACGATGGCCCCCGCCGGAAAACAGACCGTCTATCAGATGCCGGTGTTTCGCCCCGAAGCAACGGCTCTGAAATTCATCAACTGCACAGATGAGAAGAAATTCATCATGGGGCCGTTCGGTGGCGGGAAGTCGTCGGCATGCTGTTATCACCTATTCATATCCTGTCTCTTATACACATCTCCGAGCCCACGAGACAGGCAGAAAT
>CAYSXF010000001.1:0-31895 GCA_964434815.1 uncultured Lentisphaeraceae bacterium | reverse complement strand
CTCTCGGCCTATGCTGGCCAAACGGTTACCCTGCGCCTCTGGAACGGCCCCGGCCCCAAGAACGACACCACCTGCGACAACGGCTACTGGGGTGACCCGCTGCTGTTAGTCGGTTCAGTTCCTGCGCCCACAAGCGAAGCGGAGTGGACCGCCCGCACGGCGGCCGCGTTGCGGTTGGCGCGTGAAGCCGCCGCAGGCAAACCGGGCGCACCGAACGCCTTCCGCCTGAAGGGCGACAAGGAACGCTGCGGCGCGGCGGTCGTGCTGGGCCGCGAGGGCTTGACCGACGCGGTGATCGCTTTTTCAGACGGCACGCGCGAACTGGCGTTCCGCGGCTTCACGGTCGAGATCGGCGGCCAGACCGTCGGCGGCGCACGCGACGGCCAGCCGGTGCAGCGCGTCGAAACCTCGCGCGATGGCAACACATGGATGATCGTTCATCACATCACATCCGCTCTCCGCAACTCCGCGTCTCCGCGTGAGACCCTTTCCCTGCGCACAAGGCTCTGGGCCGATCACGGCGTGCTGCGCATGGCGTGGGACATGCCCGGAACTGTGCGCGACACGCGTGGAACGCCGTGCTTCACCAAGCTCGCGCTCGGATCATCGGATCGCCAAGCTGCACGCATCTACCTCGGCTTCGGTTCGGTGTACGACGAGCCCGGCGCGTTCACTTTGCCGTACGGCGGCGTGCAGCTCGGAACGCGCCACATCGGCGCAGACTACGCGGACGGCCTCAGCCTTGTGCAGGCGACCGACCTGCTGCCTGACCGCGTGGCCTGCGTTCCGTCCGGCAATCTCTTTTCGCTGGAGACTCCCTATGACGCCTGCTTCATGCTGGCCCCCTGCGCGCACGGCGCCTACGCCGCGGCCCGCGCCTACCGCGACGTGTGCGGTTTCGAGAAAGCGCGCGGCGTGGACAACCTGCTCGGCCGCGTCTGCCTCGACCAGTGGGGCGGCGATTATCGTGTGGCCGCGAAAGACCTCGACCGCGCCTCGAAGTATGGCCTGAATCATTCGATCTTCGTGAAGCACGACTGGCAGCGCTGGGGCTACGATTACCGGCTGCCCGAGATCTATCCGCCCGCCGGCGGACTCGAACCGTTCCGCGAGCTGCGCGCGGCGGCCAAACGCGCGGGCATTCTGTTTGCCCCGCACGACAACTACATCGACTTCTATCCCGACGCCGAAGGCTTCAGTTACGGCCGCATCGTGTTCCAGGCTGACGGCACGCCGCACATGGCTTGGTTTAACCCCGGCCGCGACGCGCAGAGCTACCGCTGGCTGCCCGACGCCTTCATGCCGTGGCTTACGGCGAACATGAAGCGCATGCATGAGGGCTTCGATCCTGACGCGCTCTTCACCGACGTGTTCACGTCCATTCAGCCGTTCGACTTCTACGATCGCAGCGGCGCGTTTCACACGCGGGCCGAGACCGTGAAGGGCTGGCGTGCCGCCTTCGACACCAGCCGCCGCCTGCTCGGGCACCGTGCGCCGATGCTCAGCGAATCCGGCCACGACGCGCTGATCGGCTCCATCGACGGCGTGGAGGCCGACCACTGGCGGCCCGACTGCTGGCTCAAGACTTACAAAGACGCCGACCGCACGCCGTGGCATGATATGGTCACCCACGGCAAGATGGTGCTCTTCGCGGGCGGACTCGGTTCACGTTACGACGAAGACCCCCGCCACGGCTACGGCAGCGACGACTACCTCTCCAATACCGTGCTCGGCGGACGCGGCCCCATGTGCGACGGGCCGTTCTCGCGCCGCGCGGTCATGACCTACTGGCTGCTGCACGACGTGTGCGATGCGCTAGCACATACCGAGATGGAAACTCACGAGTTCGGCGGAACCGTGCGGCAGCAACACACGGCCTTCGGCAAAGGCGGACAGGTGTGGGCCAACCGCGGCACCAACGCATGGATCGTGGCAGGCCAAACCCTGCCTGAGTACGGTTTCTATGTGCAGACCCGCAAAGCCGAAGCTGGCGTAGTGCTGCTCGGCGGGCACCGCGCAGGCTTCGCGAAATCGGCGGACACCTTCTTCGCGGATGCGCGTCCGCAGCCTGACCCGGAGACGGACTGCCGCGTCGAGACGCGCGTGGTCTCTGCAGAACGAATCGGCCCGCGCGCCTACCGCGTGACCGTCGAGTGGAACGTGCTCGCTCCGCTGGCACCGGGCTACGTGCCGTTCGTCCACATCGGGCGCACCTCGGCCGACGAGAACGAGCGAATCGAGGCGCAGGCAAACCTCGCCTTCGACCTCGCTCAGCTCACACAGCCCGGCGCGTTCCGCTCATCGATGGACGTCCGCCTGCCGCCCGATTTCGTTCTCGACGACTACTTCGTGCGCTACGGACTTTTCCATCGCCAGCACGGCGACCGCGTGCCGCTGCGCGGCGTGGAGGAGCAGCGCCGCCGCATCCGCGCTGGTATTCTGCGCATCACGCCGACCGGCGACGAGTACCTCGTTCAAGAGCCGCTTCTCAACGACCCCGACATCAACCTCGCGGGCGCGATGCTCGACTTCGGTCCGGTGGCCACCGACGGCGCGTTCCGACTGCTGCATGCCGACCGCGACGCGTGGCAGCTTATTCCCCTGCCCGCCAGCCGTCCCTTCCGCGCCGAGATCCGCCTCGCCTCCTTCGGCGCGAAGCGTGCGAAAGTCAAGGCTGTCGAGAGCATCGACCCTTTCCACTCTTTTGCAAAGAAACCGGAATGGAGACAAGACGGTAATATCCTTCGTCTCTCCTTCGATGCCCTCTCGTTCGGCTACCGGATTGTGTTCGAATAAACCGTCATATCATGTGTGTCGTGTTTCTCCAACTACGCCTTTGTCCATGCTCGCATCCCCGTTTTTATTGGGGCATATCACATATCCGAATATGTGATATGCGATAGGCCCGTTGAGTTAACACGGGGGTTAAGTGTCGATCTCTTTTGAGTCAGAAATGCCTATGCATGGCCTCCGACTTACCGTGCTTCCGATTGAACCGTCACCGGGCCCAGCAGACCCGACGGCATGAGCGGTGAACCGGGATTCTGGAGCTTCTTAATGTTGGTGCGGGTGAGCCGCTTTTCCACGGGCAGGTCTTTGTCGCCGACCACGCGGTTGTACCAGAAATTCACGACATGGATCTCCACTTCGTTGACACCCGGCTTCACAGCATCCGTGATGTCCACGCGGAAGGGCGGCGACCAGGCCATGCCGCACGGCCTGCCGTTCACGCCCACCTCCGCCAGTTCGCGCACCTGCCCCAAATCTAAATACAGGCGGGTGTCGCGAGTCGCGAGTCGGGCGTCGTCCAGACTAAACGACTTCCTGTAAGAGGCCGTGCCGGAGTAATGCGTGATGCCCGGCTCAGGTCTCTGCGTCCAGTCCTGCAACGTCTCAAACGTCACCGGCTTCTCCGGCCCGCCCCACTTCGGATCAAACGTCACCTGCCAGGATCCGGCCAGCGTGCTTACGACGCTCGTCTCCGAAGAGTTCAGACTCGCGACGTGCGACCCGCGACCTGCGGTGCCGGCATCTTGACCCTTCGACGCCTTCTCACGAAAGACCAGAAACTGAGATCCGCACGGCGCAAAGTCGAGCGGTAGCGACACGCGCCCGTCGCGCTCGTCGTACGTCTTCGCCATCCGGTGTGTCCCGCTCACCGCGTCCCACAGTTCCGGCGCTTTGCCTGCTATGCGGAAGGTGCAGCGCACGGACACCGCATTCGTCGCGCGGTTCGCCACGAAGTAGATCTCGGCGTCGCCGTCTGTGCGGTGGATGAAATCAAACGCCGCCGCCGAATTGGTCGTGGGCGCGTCGATCTCGCAGTCCGGCTTTACACCTTGCGCCAACAGCACCTCGCGTGCGGTCTTGTCGCTGACCACGCTGTTGCGGACGCCTCGGGGAGGCGTCCCTACCGATCCCCACAGCTCGTCGGCGATGCGCTTGACTTCGGCGTCCGCTTGCGCTGCGTCCGTGAGTCCGCTGGCCTGCGTCGGCCTCGGCCCCACGACCGTCGCACCTGCAGCGACCCACTCGCGAACCCTGCGCAGAACTGGCAGCGAGATGACCTCGCGGTTCGCGAGCACCAACACGCGATAGCTCACGCCGTCCGGCAGCACGATGCGACCGTCGCGCACACTCGCCCGCGCGAGCAGCGCCTCTTCGCTGATCACGTCGTAGTCGTAGCCGGGCTGCACCTTGGCCGGATCGGTGCGCTTGTGCTGTGCGAAGTTCGGCACGCAGTCGCCGTAGTAGTAGAGCACATCCGCGAAGGGCCGCCCTCGCTGCAAGAGCGCCTGGCAGCGGTTGATGTAAGCGAAGAAGGGGCCGGACTGCTGCCACCACGTCACATTCGGATTCAGGTGCGTACCCGCGAAGTACTGCTGTCCGGGAATGCCCTGCTCTTTCGGCGAGCAGACAAAGGCGTGCCACACCAGCAGGTTCAGCCCCTCGCAGAGCGCTTTGTCAAAGGCGGGCTTGAGGTTTTCCCACAGCGATTCCTGCCAGTGCGGCCCGATGTTCGTAAAACCTTCGGCCAGCACCAGCTTGCGGCCGTTGGTGTGCGCGGCGCTGGCGGGCTGCTTGATGAAAAAGCGGTTCTCGTCGCCGATGCGGTGCTTCCACGACCACGACCAGAACTCGCTCATCGGCGCGTCGTTGAAGCCGAGGCACTGCTGCGCGTCGATCGGCACCGCGTGCGGCCCGCCGCTCTCAGGGTGAATCAGAAGCCCGTGCCTGTGCGCGCCGTCGCGGAAAGGCTGGAAGTGGTTCGCGATGGCGAGGTCGCCCATGGTGCGGCGGAAGTCATGCAGGAAGCGGTCGCTCTCCGTGCGGCTGTTCACGATCCGGCCCGCGATGACCGGCAGCCACGGCAGCAGATCGTAGCCGCGGCGCCTCAGAAACTGCTCGCGCAGAGTCGGCGTCCAGTTCGCCACCTCCACCTCCCAACTGTCCGTGTGCAGGTACTTGAGCGCCGTGCCCGCGAGCGGACCCGCGTCCGCGATGAGCGGCTCAACGACCGCGTCCCAATAGCGACGGAACGCGCCGTCGTCGAACGGGTCGAGCGCATAGCCGTCCCAGCCTTCGCTGCACGTCGAGACGCGGCAGTGGTCGTTCAGCGTGTAACCGAAACGTAGCACCGTCCAAGCCCCTTCCGGCACCTGCCACTCCAGCTTGTCGCCTGCGCCCAATTTCGCAGTGAGATCGACAACCTCGGACGCCTTCGTGTCTTCCTCGCCCTCTTTGGCGGGAAACTCCTGAAAGAGCGCCGTCGGCTCAGGCGCGGAGAACGGCATGAGCGATTTGATCAGCGCCTTCTGCGCCAGGTTCTGGAGCGGGCGGTGCGCCGACGCCGAATGATCCGGCCACCTCCAGGCAGGCCCCGCCAGTTTGAACTCGGCGAGCTGCACGTTGCGCGTGTTGTCGGGGAAGTGCGGATCGTAGGCGCTCTTGGCGACGAGCCGCACCGCGCGGGCCTCGACGGCGTCGATGGTCACCGACGTCTCGCCGCTCTCG
The DNA here is from genome assembly GCA_964434815.1 of uncultured Lentisphaeraceae bacterium. GTDB lineage: Bacteria > Verrucomicrobiota > Kiritimatiellia > RFP12 > UBA1067 > CAYSXF01. The sequence continues at coordinate 26,381 of CAYSXF010000001.1, read as the reverse complement.
CGGGCCGTGAATCTTTTCACCGTGCGGAAGGCTTTCCCGTCGTCGGAGACGCGCAGTTCGCACTCGCGCGGCCCGTAACCGGAGCGCCCAGTAAGCGTCACGTTCGTCAGCATCACGGGGTTTGCGAACTCGGCCGCGATCCACTGCGGCTTCGCGGCGGTCGGCCCCTCGCCCGGCTTGGAGCCGTCGGAGACCCAGAAGCTATCCGCGTCACCGTCGGCGGCGAGCGCGGGCGGATGCGCCGTCTGCGACGAACTGGCGCTGAGCGTCACAGTCACAGAGGACTGTCCGGGATTTGTTTCGCGGTAGGCCAGAACGAACAGATCGCGATAGAACCCGTCGCGGCCTTTGGGCTGCGCGAGTTTTCCGCCGAAGGGTGCGCCGCCCTTCACGCGCGTCTCGGTCCACACCAGTTTCTTGGGTGCGTCCTCGGGCTTGACCATCGGCCCGCCGAGGTTCCAGCCGCTCTGGATGTTGAGGCTCATCTCGAGCCCGAGCCGGTCCGCTTCGCGTAGCGTGTGTTTGTAGAGTTCGCGCCACTCGGGCGAGAAGAAAGTTGAGCCGTGCGGGGCGCGGTCGTTGCCTTCCTGGCTGGAGCCATCGGCGTCGCAGATGAGCGCGCCGCCGAAACCTTTGGCCTTCATCTCCTCGAGGTCGCGCGTGATCGCCTCTTTGGTGACGTTGCCGTTGATCCACCACCAGTAGGCTCGCAGGCGCGCGTCGCGCGGCGGGCTGTTGAAATCCTGCTCGAGCGTGCTTGCGGAAGTGAATCCCACTGTCAGCGCAATTATAACGGCCACGCATGCTTGTCTCATACAATGTACCTTATTGCTCGATGCTCTCTTTTCTCGCTATCGTGAACACTTCATTGCTAGTTCTAAAGGTGATGTCGTCCTTGCCCCAAGAGAGAGTCAACGTATCGGGCAGTTTATCGTCGAAAGCAGACATTTGGAGAAGAACCGGACGAAGGTAATTCTCAATAAAAATACTCATGCATTTTCCGGCTTTCTCCTCAATAAACCGCCAAGCATCCTCGACGTGAACCTCGCCTCCATTTGTCTCAAAAGCCTTCTGCAATTCTGTAAGTCTAGTAGATGGCGTGGGATCAAGGACAATCAAGACCGGTGTAAGTCCAGCAGCCTTACATTCGACAGGAAATGACAGTTCTTCAGCAAAACGACCCTGACCGCTGGCTGCAATTGAGACGCGTAACTTGAATTCGTAAGCGATTTTAGCGTCAACGTCTAGGCAGTCAATTTGCCGACACTCGGCTGTCTGCCGCCCACTTTCACTGATTCGCTTTACGGGAGAATTCCTTGAGTGAACAGATGTGCCTCCCATGCACGAAGCTAAAACGGGCTCGAACAGATAACCCGTTTCTTGGCCGCTTCTGTTGTCAACGTCGAAGATCCATTTGCGCCACATCAGCCACGTTCCAAGAAGGTTGGCGGGCACAATGCCATATTCGAGCAAACTGCGCGGGCCGATCTGATCCATGGTTGGTTTCGGCTGTGCTGATAGTATTCGCTGATACTTGATGCGCCGCTTGAGAATCTCGCAGAGGTTGCTGAAGTATAGTCTGATATCCGGCTCTTTCCGGATGAGTTGGTCAAGTTCTGTCAGGAGTTCGTCCGTCGTCAAGGCTTCCCATTCCTTTGGCAAAGTCGGCGGAATTTGAATGTCATAAAAGGATGGGATTCCTTTCGATATTCCCTTAAATGCTACGTTGCGTAATGACAGTTTGAGATCTTTGGCCGCAAGATAGAGAAGCCAAGCAATTTCACTCGCTGACAGGGATACGCGATCCCCGCCTTGGCCAAGTACCCTGATCTTGGCTAATTGACCTTTGAGTTCAGTTGAAATCATGACAGGACGTACCTCGTACTTTCTTCAAACAATTTAAGTTGGTTATCTTCATCATCAATGAATTCTTTGAGCATCCGTTCAGTCTTGCTAAGTGCTGGGCTCATACCGCTTGATTGCGTGAGCGAAAACTGGAAATGCGGTCGCTTGGGTTCGTATACAACGCCGAAACCGTATTCCTTCACAATGTGCGTGGCAATGATTTCTGCAAGGAGAGGCGGAACAGCATTTGCTATCTGTTGTAGGCACGAGGCCGCAGTTCCAAAGAATATATAGTTGTCAGGAAAAGTTTGCAGTCGTGCGCATTCCCGCAGCGAAAGCGGACGGTTCGCTGACGGATGAATGAACTCGCGCATTGCTGCCCCTGTGATGGTCAGGGCCGGTTCGTCGGCAATCAGTCGCTTGACTCCCGAAGGTGCTCCGCCCCTCTTTTCCGTAGGTGTTCCATCGCAGACTCGACGATTCGCTCGTCGCTTGAAGGAAACATGCTGAAGCTCTTCCGGGAGGTCTTTCATGGTCTGGCCTGGCTTGAGCATGGCAATTCGCGCCTGCTGCTCATCACCTTGGGCGAAATAAAAGTGTTGAGTGATCTCCGTTTGGCCAGCTCGCAGCCATTTTTGAAGATCGTTCTGCGGAGGTCGAGCAAACGGCATAACGCCTGCCGCATCTGTGGTTGCTGGCGGAAGATCGGAGGTGGCCTCCAGAAAGGACGCTTCAGACTTACGGAAAATTGCCCCGCTCACGTTATGCGTATGCGGTGGAAACCGGAAGATGTGTCCCAGTCGATTACCTACCAAAACAACGCGTTTTCTCCGTTGAGGAATTCCATAGGCATGAGCGTACAGTTTTTCAAGAGTCACGTTGTAGCCAATTGACAATAACGCCTTCACAGCCTCGCAAATGTACTGACCGTCCCAAGCCGTCAACAGTCCCTCAACATTTTCCATGAGAAACCATTTTGGACGTAACGCACCAAGGACTCGGACATACTCAGTTAAGAGCTTGTTCCGCTCGTCGTCCCAAAACTTCTGCCCGGCACTACTGAAGCCCTGACAGGGCGGGCCTCCGAGAAGGATGTCGATATCGCTTGGCAGCGTTGCCGGATCAAGCTGTCGAATGTCACTTTGTTGAATATTCGCAGAAGGAAAGAATGTCTTGTAGGACTGCACCGCGTCAGGATCAATGTCTGTAGAGAAAAGGAGGTCAAATCCGGCCCTCTTGAAACCAAGGGACAGACCACCCGCACCACAGAATAGAGCTACTGCTTTCGGCTTTTGTTTCATGCTCGCTTCTCTGGTAAACACTGTATAGCGGATGCGTTGCGACTGTCAACCGGATACCCGACGCACACCAGTAAACAGGCGCATGAGGTACTCCAGTGCGAGGCGGTGCCGACTGGTACACTGGGCTGGCTGAAGCCGGTACAACATGCCTCGGTGTCCGTATGTTGTACCGGTTGTTTGTTCTTGCCGCTCTTTGCTGTATGGCTACTGGGCGACAACGGTCTCGACGGTCCGGATCACGACCGGCCCGAACAGGCCGGACGGCAGCGGCTGGTCGTCCTTGTACCAGTGGTGCCAGGTCGTGAAGGTGAAGCGTCCGGTCGGGCTCGGCTTGCCGTCCAGCAGCCACTGTGGCCACGCCTTCAGATGCTTGCCGTCCCACTCGCGGTCCTCGGGCAACTGCTCGTCGCCGATCAGGCGGTTCGGCCACAGGTTCGTGATCTTCACCTGCAGCGTGTTCTGGCCGGACTTGAGCGCGTCCGTCACATCCAGCCGGTACGGCGGCTTCCACAAAAGGCTCAGCGAATGGCCGTTGAGTTCCACCGCAGCGAAGTTCTTCAGCTCTCCGAGGTCGAGGATCATGCGCTCACCCTTCTGTTTTTTCGCATCCCACGCAAAGGTCTTCAGATACGTGGCCGTGCCCGAGAAGTACTTTACGCCGCTGTCCGGATGTTCGGTCCACGAGATCAGCTTGTCGAGCGTGACCTTGGCGGGCGCTCCCCAGTTCGGAGGGAAGTTCAATTCCCAAGGCCCGGCGATCTCGACCGCTTTCGGAATGTCCGCGACCGACGCCTTGAGCGTCTTGCCCGAGGCCATCGCGATCTCGAACGCGCCGGGCTTCCACGCCTGAATCTCGAGGGCACCGTCCTTCTTCTCGGAGAGTTCGAAGGCCGGAAGGGGCGTCGCCTGGTCGCCCGTTTCCGGCAGCGTCAGCAGCGTATTCTCGCGGGCCTGCGCCTCTTTCCGCTGACCCTTGTACAGATACTCGACGCGCAGTTCCTTCACGGTCAAATAGGCCGGATCATGGCCGACCAATTTGTTGTCGGCCTGAACGGACAGCTCGCCGTCCTTGACGAGGTCCGCAACTTTCTCTGTGACATCGACGACCTGCCGCTCAGGTGCGGGCGCGTCGCTGATGACCCCGTACACGGCCTTGATGACCTCGGCGCCTTCAGGCAAATCGATGAATTTGTTTTCCTCGGCTTTCATGCTCTTCTTCTCCGTCTTCACGAAGAAATCGATCTTCATCTCTTTCTCCGTCATCGACGCGGGGTCGCCTGCGAGATCGTTGTTAGCAGGAATGTGGCGGTTGCCGTTCTTCACCATCTGCTTCACGATGGAGGTCACATCGATGCACTCGGGATCCGTCGTCTCGGCGAACGCGCCGTACTCGGCCTTCACGATGGTCAGCTTCTCAGCCGGCGCTTTGGCTTCCTGCGCGACGATGCGGCGGACCGCCACCGCGTGGTCGCCGGACGACGCCTGACGGAACACGACGAACACCGAGCCCGCCGGCTCGAAGCGCAGCGGCACCGTGACGCTCCCGTCCTGCTCCGTGTAGACCGGCGCCTTCTCAATCACGCCGGTGTCCGCATGCCAGAGTTCCGGCACTTTGCCGCTCACGCGGAACGTGCAGGACTCCTCATCGCCGACCGTCTTCGCGCTCGCTACGAAATAGACATCAGCGCCGTTCGCCGTGCGGTGGATGTAGTTGAGGCGGGCCGCCTTGTTGGTGCAGGCGAAGTCCGGCATCACCTTCAGCGAAGCCAGCACCTCTGTCGGAGATTTGTCGACGATGCCCTTGGCCCAAAGCGCATCCGCGAGCTGTTTCACCTCGGCGTCGCTGGCCGGGTAGCCGCTCAGGCCGGGGGCCTTCTCCGGCTTCGGCCCGACCACCGTCGCGCCGGCCTCGACCAGCTTCCCGATCGTCTTGAGGACGGCGGGAGACATGGTCTTGTCACCCGGCAGCACCAGCATGCGGTAGGACATACCCGACGGCAGCACGATTCGGCCGTCCTTCACGGACATCAGGCTCAGCGCGGCCGTGTCGCAGCCGTCGAAGTCGTAGCCCTGCGGCAGGCCGCCGCCGCGCAGACTATTCGGCGCGCTCTCGCCGCAGTAGAAAATGACGTCCGCGACGAATAGGCCTTCCTGCAGGAGATACTGGCAGCGGGCCTGGTACTTCAGCCAGTCTTTGCCCTGCTCCCACCAAGTCACCGTGCGCTCGAAATGCGTGCCCCACTGTCCCATCGTCATGCCGGGGAAGCGCGCGGGGTTTGTCCACGGCTGGTGCGCGTAGCGGTGATAGATGATGCGGTTGACGCCGCCGCAATAGACCGCATCGCCCTGCGCCTTGATCGAATAGGGATCCTTGAGCCACTTGCCGGCTTCGGGCGAAGCGGTGAACGATTCCGCGCCCACATATTTTTTGCCGTACACGTGCGCAATCGAAGCGGGCAACTTCGCGTTGCCGGTGTTCACGCTCTCGCCGCTGCCCGGCCAGAACTCGCCCATGGGAATGTCGCAGAAGCTGCCGTACTGTAAATCGTCGGACGGACAGTTGCCGTAGGGTTCCACGGAATAGAGCAGTCCGGCGCGATGCGCCATCTCCTTGAACGACCCCGAATAATAATCCGCGAACAGATCGGAAACCGTGCGGCGCAGGTCCCACAAGAAGCGCTCAGTAACTTCGGGGCTGTCCACGACCCGCCCGGTGAAAGCAGGCAGGTAACGCGTCAGGTCGTAGCCGCGGCGCTTCTGGAACTCCTCTTTGAAATTCTGCGTCCAGTTCTGCGTGCCGACCTCGTAGCTGTCGATCAGCACGTTGTTGAGGCCCGACTTCACGTTGCCGGCCAGAGGTCCCAGCTCGGACAGGATCTTGCCCATGCAGCCATCCCAGTGCGCCTTAGCGGCCTCCTTGCTGAGCTTGTCGCATTCGAGGCCCGTGCCTTCGGTCGGAGCCGGATGGTTGTTGCGGCCGTTGGGCGTGTAGCCGAGGCGCAAGATCGTCCAGTCGCCCTCCGGCACCTCCCACGTCAACTGTCCGTCAGCCGTCAGTTTGGTCGTAAGATCCACGGTCTGGTCGCCCTGGACCACTTCCTCAGGCTTCACTGCGACAGGCGCTTCGGCTTTCACGTCGTTGCGGTCGAGATAGGTCTTACCCGCCAGGTTTTCGACGCCGACTTTCGAGGAGAAGTCCACTTCGGCAATGGTGAGTTGCTTCATCTTCGCGCTGGCGCTGGTGAAGAGCACGCGGAAGAATTTTGCGGAGACCGGAGCGAAGGAATAGGTCCGCAGCTCGTTGCCGCGCTGCATGGAGAAGGTGTCCACCACGCGGAAAGCCTGGCCGTCGTCGGAGACTTCGATTTTGCCGGAGCAGCCCTGCATGCCTGCGCCGGGCTGGATCGACAGCATCCGCGCCGTGTACGGCTGGGCGAACTCGAGCTGAATGAACTGGGGAGCTTTCGGCTTCGGCAGGCCCAGCTTCACGGAGGTTCCGTTGTTGCCGTCCGCCGCCTTGGCCGAGTCCGGCTTCTCGGAACTGGACGTCACTTTAGGCGCGGCGTCGCGCATCTTGGTGCGCTCGCCCACCGGCGTGCGGAACGCCAGCACGGCGATGTCGCGGTAGAAATCCAACTTGGTCGGCGGCTGCGCGAGCTTGCCGTCGAACCGCATGGGGCCCTTGACCTGCTTTTCGCTGGTGACGACCACCTTCATGCCGTGCTCGGGCGTGTTCCATGGCCCGCCGCTGCTCGACCAGCCCGCGCAGTTGTGGATGCACAGCTCAAGGCCCAGGCGCTGCGCCTCTTTAGCCGCGTGCTTCACCATGCCGACCCACTCCGGGCTGTTGAACTGAATCGGTCCGTGCGGGATTCCCTCGCCGGCGTTGAAGATCTGTGCTCCGCCGATGCCGACGCGCGCCATGGCTTCTAGGTCTGCCGTGATGCCATCCTTCGTGATGTTGCCGTTCATCCAGTGCCACCACGTGTGCGGCCGCGCCGAGTCAGGCGGCTGAACGAAGCCCTTTTCCAGCTCATCGGTGCCCGCGCCTGCGGCGATCCCGGCAAACAAAGCCATGCTCAACGTGGCAAGGCAGAAACTCATTCTCATCATACGCATACGCTAATCTCCCTCTATACGGCCTTCATACACAATTAATGAACCGAATTCTTACGCGAAACACCCTGCAAAGCAAGTCCGAAAGCATGATGATACGGGTTACTTATCATCCTTCTCAGCGTTCGCCTGACGCTTCAGAACGTTGGATCGTCACCGGCCCAAGCAGGCCCGACGAGTGCAAGGGCGCGTCAGGCTTGTACGGGTTACGCGTGGTCTGCGTGAGGCGCTTCTCCTGCGGCAGCCCGGCGTCGCCGATGAGCCGGTTGATCCACAGGTTGGCCACCGTGACCTCCAGCGCGTTGCCGCGTTCGTGCAGCACGCCATCGGGAATGCGCACGCGCCACGGTGCGCACCAGACCGTTCCGAGCGCCTTGCCGTTGAGCGTGACGCTCGCCATGTTTTTGACGTTTCCAAGATCGAGGAAAAAAGCGGCGTCGGGAGTCGCTAGTCGGGAGTCGGCCACATCGAAGCTAGTCCTGTAGACCGCCGTTCCGGAATAGTACTTGATGCCGGGCTCAGGCCGCTGTGCCCAATCTTGAAGGTTTTCGAACGTGTAGGCGCCGACCTCCGACTTCTGACCTCCGACCTCCGATCCCAACCATTTCGGGTCGAACGCAACCTCCCACGGGCCTGCAAGCTCGAGCACTGTTCGCAGGTTCTGTATGTTACGACTTCCGACGCTCGACTTCCGACGCTCGGCCGGTGAACCTGCTTGCCTGAAGACAACAAACCCGCTCTCCAGCGTTTCCAGACGCAGCGGCACCGAAGTCACCCCGGCGCGTTCCTCGAACTGCGGCAGCTCGCGGCACTCGCCCGTGTTCGGACTCCACCACTCGGGACGCTTGCCTGTCACGCGGAACCGGCAGGTCACGTCGCGCGTCGCCTCCTCGCGGTTAGCGATGAAATAGAGATCCGTGTCGCCGTCGCACCGATGGCTGAAGCGCACGCTGCCGTCGCTAGCGAAATCGGGCGGCACGCCCACGCCTGCCAGCACTTGCACGGTCGCGTCGTACCCCGGGTAGAGTTCCGGCAGCAGCGGCGCGGGCTCGCGGAGTTTCCAAGGAGCCATATCGAACCCGCCTAACTCCATAGCCGCACGCAGTTCCCCCTGTGCCGTCAACGCGCAATTCCAATCGTGATCTGTCACCACCGTCTGCGTGCGCTTGTTCGCGAAGCGGACGATGAGCGAGCCGATCAATCCCGCAGGATTTGGGGACTCCCCGCCATTATCGACCGCGATTCTAAGGACATTGGCACCCGGTGTCAGCAGGGTGGACACGTCAAACGATTTCACCTGATGAAAGTTGTTGCCGCGGCCGACCGAGTGTCCGTTCACAGACAGTTCGAACGCGTTGTCCGCGGTCATGAAAATGCGGGCCGACTCGATTTTGGAGGCACCTTCCACGATGAACGCGCGGCTGAAATACCGACTGCACACCGGCGCGGCAGACGCAGGCTGTCCTTCGGGATACCAGATCCACTTCGCCTGCGCCAGCGGGTTCCCGCCCGCCAACGGCTCGTCCGCTTTGTCGTCAGCCGCCAGAACCTTTTTCCGAAGCCGCTCCGCCAGTTTCGCAATCTCCAGGTCGCACTTCGGAAAACCGGATAGGCTGGGCGACTTGCGCGGCGGAGCGCCGATCACCGTGGCACCGTCGTCGGCGAGCTGGACGATCTTCTTCAACAGGCGCGGCGTCATGGTGTCGACGCGCGGCAGCACCAGCACGCGATAGCTCATGCCGTCGGGAAAAACGATGCGCCCTTTCTTCACCGAGGCCCGCTCTAGCAGCGCGCCCGGCGCACAGCCGTCGAAATTGTAACCGCGCCGGTCCGGCAGTTCGCCCTCGGTGGCGGAGGACGGCGGGCGGAACACGTGCGGCGCGCCTTCGGGCACCAGATACAAAATGTCGGCCACGGGCAGTCCTTGCCGCAGCAGTTCCTGACAGCGCGAGAGATAGGTGTGATAGGCGCCCGCCATGCCCCACCAGGTCTGCGTGCGGTCCCAGCAGACACCGTAGGGGCCCATCGTCATGCCCGGCCACTGGTCGAGCCGCGGCTGGTGCTGGAAACGGTGGAACGTGAAGCGGTTGATGCCGCAGCACAGCGCCCAGTCGCCCTGAGCCTTCATCGAGGCCGGATGCTGCTGCCAATCCTCACCCGGCAGCGCGGTAAAGGACTCAGCGCCCACGACCGGACGCCCCATCGTGTGCGCGATCGAGACCGCCTCGAAGCAACTGAACTCCGAAGGAAAACCGTAGCCTTTAGACCAGAACTCGCACATCGGCACATCCGCCACCGACCCCAGCTCCAAGTCCGAACAGGGATTCAAGTCGTACGGCTCGATCGAGAAATACATTCCGTTTTTGTGCGCATAGTCGCGGATGCGGCCGACGTGATTCTCGATGACCAGCTCCTGCGCGGTCTGCCGCACGTCCCAGAGAAAGCGATCGGAGACCTCGTTGCTGCCGACCACGCGTCCGATGAGCGCTGGAAGATAGCGCAGCGGATCATAGCCGCGCCGCTTGCGGAACTCAGCGAGAAACGCTGCGGAACCGTTTTGCGAACTCATCTCCCAACTGTCGAAGTGCAGCGCGGTCAAGCCGCGCCCCGGGCGCCGCTTTTTGCCGGCCGCCGCCAGCAGTTTGTCCGTGAACGCTGCCAGATGCGCGTCGATGGCTGCAGCCGCAAACTTGTCGCTCTCGAGACCCAAGCCCGGCTCGGGCGCGGGCCGCGTGGTCTGTCCGGTCAGCGTGCGGCCGAAGCGCATGATCGTCCAATTTCCCGGCGGCACCTGCCATACCAGCCGTCCGGAAGCGTCCAGCTTGCTTGTCAGATCGAGCACGCGCTCAGTCGCCACGCACTGTTCGGCGGGTATCACAGCGTGGTCGGCGGGCGCGGGCAGATAGGGCTTCACGCCGGGCTGAGACGAATAGGGGGCGCGATAGTAGAGCGCCTTCTCATCTGCATCGGCCAAGCGGGCCTGCCCTTGCGGCGTCGGATAGGCCAGCACAGCAACATCCTTATAGAACGTCTGCCATTGCGCTTTCAGCCCCGGCGTGAGCGTAGCCATGCCGAAAAAAGGCGTGCGCGGCTGCGGCCGTGGCAGTACCGCGTCGAACCGCACCGGGCCGTTCGTCACTGTTTCGCTGGCCACCGTGTGCTGCATGGAGAGATCCGGCTTGATCCACGGCCCGCCGCTGCCGCACCAGCCCGGGCCTGTGCCCACTGCGATTTCGATGCCGAGCCGGTCGGCCTCGGCCACCGCATGTTTGAACAGGCTCTGCCACTCGGGGCTCATGAACTCGACTGGCCCGCGCGGTATACCGATGCCGACCTCCAGAAAGATTGTGCCGCCGATGCCCGCAGTCTTCATGGCCTCAAGGTCGGCCGTCAGCCCCTCGCGGGTCATGTTACCGTCCATGAAATACCAATAGACCCACGGGCGGGCCGATTCCGGCGGCGTCATGAACCGGGTCTGCAAGTCGGGTTTGGCGCAAACGTGCGAGACAAGCGCAAATGCGAGACTGATCAGGAGCAATGTTCTATTCATGCGTAATTTTCCCCTTTACGTCGTTCTGGTAGGGACGCCTCCCCGAGGCGTCCGCAGGGCATATCGGCAGAGGCCGGCGGACGGTTCGGGGAACCGTCCCTACCCCTGGTCTCAATACACTTCGACTCTCACCTTATCGACCGCAAACGGCTCGATCCTCACCGTGTTGCGACCGCTCTTCAAATTGCGCGTGATCTCCACGCGCCAGGGCCTGCCGATGAACCCGCCCGCATACGCGCCGTTCACGCGCACGGCCGCCGCATCCTCGGCCGCGCCTGCCGCCATCTCGCACACGAGATAAGCGCGCTGTCCGGGCTTAACCGCGCCTGCGGCAATCGTCACCTCGCCTTGGAAGGCAGTGCCGGCACACGGGCTCTTCTGTCCTTTCTCGGGCACCGGATAGAACACCGGCGCGGCAGCCGAATCGGGGTTCACCGCAAAAGTCGCGACCGGCCGCGTTGCTGCGGTCAGCCTGACGGGCCGCTCAGTCTTCCCGTCGAACCGCACCAGCACGCTCTCAAGCGGCTCTAACGTCAGCTCGAAAGATACGCCGTCCCGCTCCTGCCGCCACGGCACCGAGACGATCTCGTTGCGCAGCGCGTCCCAAATTTCTGGCGCGCCTTCCACGGCGGGCACAGTCAGCGAAAGCGTGCGGGCAACCTGATTCGTGTTCTGGTTCGCGATCAGCAGGACATCGCGGCCTTCGCGGTCAACCCGGCGCAGCGCATGCACCCAGCCGTCGGTCTGTCCGGAGGTCACTCGCACCAGCGGTGGCACGCGCGCGTCCGCCAGCGCGGCGGCCACCTCGCCCGGAGTCGGCTGCTCCGCGAGAAAATAGCTGCGCCCGCCCCGCTTGTTCGTCCGGCACGCGCTGAGTCCCTGCCGCGCGTCTTTGCCCCACACAGCATCGCGCAACACCGTGATGTCAGCCGCACGCCTGCCCAGCGTCAGCGAGTGAGTCGGCAGGTGGCCGTAGCCGATCACCACTCCGCCAGCCTCGAAGAACTCCTTCGCCTTCTCCAGCGTCGCGACGGTGATACCCTCTGTCGGCGGCACCACCAGCACGCGGTAGCGCTCGCCATGCAGGCGCAGTTCGTTACTCGTGATCTTCGTGGCGTTGTCTTCGAAGCGCTCGAACGGCAGCCAGTCGCAGTCGTATAGCGCGTCCTGCAACGCGGCGGTCAGATCCTCGGGCGTGGTGTATGCGCCGACCTGTTTGGCGTTGCCGCTGAAGAGCACGGCCACGGGGCACACGTGGCGTCCGCCGGTGAGCATCAGCGAAAGCCGGCTGGAGTAGTCCGCCCACACGCGGAAGAGCGCATAGCGCGGCTCGAACCCGCCGTTGTAGAAGTAGGGCGGGCAGTCCGTGTCGTTCGGCGCGCGCGGGTTGAACGAGTGCGGGATCAGGAAATTCACACCGCAGACCTGCATGTGGTCGGCCCACCATTTCATCTCCGGATAGGTCAGGTCTTGGCCGCGCGCGCCGAAGATCTCGCACATAGCAACATCATCTTGCTTGCCGTTGACGTGCGAGACGGAACTGCTGATCTTGGGCGTTTCCCAGCAGGGCGCATCGCGGGCGACGCGCTGGCCCATCTTGAACTGCGTGAACACCGCGTCGATGCCGCCCATGCCGCTGTACTTCTGGAGGCGCATCAGGTCGCCCGCGCAGAACTCATTGTTCACGTAGAGACTGGTGTGCTCCATGAAGTGGCCGATCGAGATCACGCCGTGTTTGCGGCACCACTCGGAAAGGCCGCCGTACATCACGCGTCCCCACGTATCGGCGCGGGTCTCCGCATACTGGTAGAAGGCCGCGTTCTGCGTCTCGCCTGACAGCTTGAATTTCCACGCCACATAAGTCGGCATCCAATTCACGCCGCGTGCCTTGAAGGTCTCGTTCAGCGCGGTGCCCCAGTCGCCCGGGGTCTCTGGCTCGTCGTAGAAATAGCCGGGAATGGTCTTGCCGAAATCCTCACCGAACCGCGCGTAGTGGGGCTCGTAAACCGTCTTGAGGTACCAGTCTACGCACGCCGGGCTCATGCCGTCGACCGCAAACCGCTTGCCCTGCCTGAGCCGGGGCGCGGACGTCCAGGAGAATGTCATGACCTGCCATGCCTTGCCGTCCGCTGGCGGCGTCCACCGCACCGCGCCTTGACTCGCGAGCGGCGTGAGATCTTGCAGCGACTCGGCCAGCACCGCGCCGTTCTCATCCAACCTTCCCGCCACGAGCGCGATAAAATTCGTTTCCTGAGCCGGATTGCCTTCGTAGGCGGCGCCCTGTTCGACTTTCACGGCTTTCCCGACCAGCCGTTTCGCCGCATACAGTTCCGGCACCTTGCCGCCCACGGTCTGGCTCGGCCACCAGTCCTCGTCAAAGATCCACATCTTCAGATCGTGCCGCTTGGCTGCGTCGAGGCACACGCCGAGGTCGCGGTACCAGCCTTCGCCGAGCCAGTCCTTGTGAGGCCGCGACTCGGCGGTGAAGCTGCCGTTGCCCGCCTCCGCCACCTTGTCCAGCTCCGCGTTCAGCCGCTCCGGAGACTCATCCCCGTGCAGCCAGAACAGTGGCCCTGTCTGGCGCTTCGCCGACATCGGCAGCTTCTGGAACTGCTCCTCCAGCGGCGGCGCTGCAAACGCAGACGAAACCAATCCGACTGTGATGAACAAGCCTAACCCTCTCATATGATCACCCTTCCTGTTGCCTTTAACGGTAGGGACGCCGGACTGTCTATAGGCGTTTTGGCTTCCCTCCCCTGCATTCGCGCAGGATAGTTCAATAACTTGTAACAACCAACTCCGTAGTGCGGCGTCTATGAATGGCACGCCCCGCCAAGACGCTAGTACGATCAACTGAGTACATATGCCCAACATCGGAATAGAGCTCCCGGATACACGAATGATCCGCGTTGGTCACCATTATAGAAGCACCTCGCGAGATTGCGCGTCTTACGGTCGTTGCCATCGCTGCATAAATCTTATCGGGTTCGTTACCGTATCGCTGAGCGATGGCATCCCGCGTTTTGAGCATTTCCGCTACAATGGGATCTGGCTTCATGGGTGGTCCTCCGTCAATTTAATGCTCAAGGTAAGCGGTGACGAAGTCTGCGGGAGAGAGAACCGTAATCGAGCGCCACGCGCCGAGAGCCAAGAGATGACTGTCGCCGCTGACAATCACGCGTGACCGCGAGGCGTGTGCTGCTTCCAGAATCCGGTCGTCGTCCGGGTCGTCTGCGATGACGGAGAACACCGTGCCGGAATCCACACAGGTGAAACTCTCCCTGACCAGTTCCATCACGGCGTCGATCTGCTCTGGCTTGAGCCGGAACTTGCGCCGCTGCAGAACTTCGCGCAACTCGTGCAACAGCGCCGGGCTTGTGAAGGCTTCAACACGTCCCTGCGCGACGGCCGTCAGGGTCGTGCGCGAGTGACCCCCGAACAACATGCCCGAAACGATCACGTTTGTGTCGCAGACGATTCTCATCGGGGCGTCTTCTTGCCTTTGGCCTTGCGAACGGCTCGAATTTCATGCGCCACATCGTCCGGCGACAGCTCCGACTCGCGCACAACCGAATCGCCGAGCGCGAACAGAGACTCCCACCGTTTTTGCCGCTGGATATAGAGTCGGGCAGCCTCGCGCAGAAGGTCCGAGCGGGATCGCGACTCGCGCCGCGCCAACGCGTCCACCTCGCCAATCAAGGTGTCCTGAAACGAGAGATTGAAGGTAATCGTGCTCATGCAAATACCATACAAAGTTTGTATGAACCGTGTCAACTGGCAAAATCTCCAACGGTGCGCGTTGTCCTGCCCGGTGGGCAAGAGCCTGTCGCCAAATTTGAGCGTTGCTCGTTTGTTCCACCTTTTACTTCACAATCTGAAAGGCCCTCTCCATCGGAACCGCACTCTTGAGGCGCGGTTCACAGGCGCGCCCATACTGCCACGCGACAACCGTCACTTTCACGGGAAACTTTGTTCGCGGCGGAACGGCGGATATTTTGAGAGTGTTTCCTTCAACTTCCGCAGGCCCTTCCCGAACATAATATGAAACCGGCGCACCCGCATCGGAGGTCGCGCTGAGCGGGACCGACTGGATGCCCACCTTCTGATCGGGGATCGCGGGGAAAGTGATGTGCTGTTCGGCGCCCTGGTCGTTGCGCAAAGGAATGTGCAACACGGCTTGCTGCACAGCACGCTTGTATTCGGCGTCGCCCGGATGCGTCGCCATCAGCCAGATTTCGTTCGAGCGCTTGAGGTTGTTCATGCCCATGCGGTAGAGGCTCACCGCGAAGGTGTCGTCGCCGAGCTTTTCGACCGGCCCGCAGATGCGGTCGATGCGGATCGGGCCGCCGCCTTTGGCGTGACCGATGGGACTTCCGGCCGGCTGACCGCTCCACCGCGCGGGCCGGCCTTCCGGGACCGTGTCGAGAAACGCGCCTGCGAGTTTGAAAGTCCGTCCGTCCGCCTCTGGCAGAAACTTCAGCTCGACCTGCGCGTGCAGCTTCGGGTTCTGCCCCACGGTCTTCCCCTCCTGCAGGTAGCCGAGCAACTGCGCTTTCTTGCCGTAATAAGCCGTCTGCATCCGCTCGGTCGCCCGCGCCTGCGCCTCGTCGAAGCACCAGACGGTGTCGTCGGCTTTCCCTGCGTAGCGGCCGACCGGCGCGGCGGCGGCAAGCGGCGGCTTGTCCATGCGCCAGCGGTCGATGAGCCAGCCTTGCCGCGTCGGGTCGACGGGCTTGAGCAACGCGGACGAATCAGACAGGCGCGCCTGGGCCGCGCTGCGCAGGTAGACGCCAAGACAGGCAGCCAGAGCGTCGTGCGTGTCGAAGTGCCCTCCGCCCGCATCGGCCAGCATTGAGAACGGCACGTTCGGATAGGCACGTCGGAAAGCCAGAGACTTGCCCGCGCGTTCGTCGGCCCACTCGTACTCGCCGCTCACCAGCAGAATCGGCACGCCCGCGAGTTTGTCGCACACGCCGCTGAGCGGCTGGCGTTTCATGTCTGGCCACGAGCCTTTCAGCGAGATGGCCGCGAGCGTGCGAGCGGGATTGGCGGCGGCATAGAGATACGGAAAGTCCGCCATGGCCGAGTGCCCGATAGGAACAACCGGCGCGCATGCGATTTCGGCATAACCGGACTCGGCTGCCAGCAGTCGGAACATCTCCTCGAAGTGCGCCTTTTCGCTCTCGCCGAACTGGGCTTGGCCGCCGAGCGGGGGCGTGACCCAGACCTCGGCGATGCCGAGTTCCGATAGTGCCGCACGGAATGTCGGATTCTCAAAGAGCGGCTCCTCGAGCATGTTGTGCTGACCCACGATCACAGCCCGCACGCGCTCGCAGGTCGGCGGAATCCAAAGAAACGCTCTCGGCGGTTCTTTTGTCTCGTCGCTGACCACCGACGCCACCGGCACCGACCACTGCCACTCGGCGGCGAGCGAGACGGAGAGTGCGCCAAGCAAAGTCAGCAGAAAAGCAGGCAGGATAGGTAGGGGCTCGGTCGTCATCACGCGCTTCTTACGGCTCCTTCTTCCAGATGCACCGGTAGTTGAACCGCCGGTTCGGCGCGCTGTCGCCGCTGACGCACAGGGAGATCGGGTCTTTCAGGTCGCTGGGGTTGTCGCACCAGCGGAAATCGAAAGTGAACGTGTCGCCCTTCAAGCCCAGTAGCTTGCGCGGCACGGCCAGCTCCAGCGCTTTACCCGCGTAGCGATAATCGAGCTTCGCCACTTCGACCCACGGGTCTCCGGAGGCCTTGGGGTCGTAACGCATCAGCGTCGTGGTCTTTCCGTCCACCACACGTTTGTTGATCAGGTAATCATAGCCGTACCAGCCTGTGTCGGGGTTCTGGTCGGCGTCGATCAGCAGCAGCATCCAATTGCCGCCCGTGTGCGGGGTGAGCGCTTCATTCGTCTCCACATAGAAAAACACCATGCTGCTGTCGACCGCGACCTTGCTGGTGACGATGTCGTTGCGGCCCGAGTCGTCCGTGTAATGAAGGCCTCCATACCCCTTGAAGTCGCGGTGGGCGGTGTCGCCGACGGTGTCGCGGTACTCGACCTTGACTTCTGACCAGTCCGTAAAATTCCCATCGATCGTGATGCGGTGCGAGCCGTGTACTTCCGGGATGGGGCGGATACCTTTGTAGCGCCGGATGTTCTGGGCCATCTGCATGTAGTAATTGTCGGTGTACCCGCCTTTCATCGGCTGAATGCAGCGGTTGAACTCGGCATTGTACTGGTCGATAAAGCGGTACGTGCCTTCGCGCCGCATGAACGGGAACGTCTTTCCAGCGGGCGGCTGATATTTTCCTGCGGTCCACTCGTTCCAGTCGTTGAGGTATAGGAACTGCGGGTTGCTCTTGAGCGCCTCGTCCCAGCGTTGCTGGAAATAGATGCCATAGCCCTCGGGGTGATCGACCTTTTTGCCTAGCCACGGAACAATGGTCGGCTCAGGCAGGTCATATTGATTCAGAGGCGGCTCGCCGGTTTCCCGTGTCCAGGATTTCCCCACCAGGCTCGAGGGATGCTGTGCGGGTGTGACCGCCGCCTCTTCCTTCTTGCCGTTGTGAGTCGAAACGAGTTCGTCCGGGGTCATCGCCTGGACCCGCTTATCGCCTAAATCCAAGCCGAAGCTCCAGTTGTCTTCCGTACCGACAAAGCGCTTACCGGCCCACTCCCGGTAGCCCCACCACATGGTGCGCCGCGTGAAAAAGGCCTTCACCTCTTGTGTGTAATCCTTGTAGAACTCCTCGGTGTAATCGGGGTTGCCGTAATGCGGGTGTTTCGTGTCGGTCTTAGCGGCGGCTTCATAGTGCGGGTTCGGATTTTTCACACCGTGGCCATTGGCGTCGACGTTGGGCGTGCCGTTGTAGAGCAGCAGCGGCTTGCCGTCCCAACTGAACCAGAGGTCCTTGTGCTTCCCCTCCTTGTAGATCCTGTCGAACAGGTCCTGCACGACCGTGATCACCGGGCCGTTGAACGCCCAGAAGCAGAACTGCGGCACCTTGTTGCCTTCGGCCTTCATCTTGTGCATCACCGCGAAGAGGACCTCCCATTCGTCCCAGTAGCGGACCGCGTTGGTGACGTCCATCACCAGGACATCCACTCCGGCATCCGCAAGCATCGACATATCTCTGCGGATCACATACTCGTCCTTGCTCAGAAAATAGCCCGCTTCCGGTTCGCCCCAGTGATACGAGCCTTGCGTCCAAAGCGGGTGCTTCGCGTCCAGACGGGCCTTCGGATCGGCGGCCAGCACCCGGCTCACATCGCCTGCATACGGGCCTTTGAGGGTTGCCAGCGCATCCCTGTGCCAAGTGATGTAGAAAATGCCCACCACGCGGCGCTGGTCATTTTTTACAGGTCCCACTTCAGAGAAGGACGGCATGTTGCGGCCGAGAGCGTCGCGCGCCACCCATGTGTCGGAGAAGAGGTCACGGTAATCCTGGGGCTTTTCCGCAGCCTCAGCCTGTCTTCCAAGCATGCTGATCCAGAGCCCCGATGCGACCGCCAGACTGCGCAACGGAAAACGGGCGGCAGCGTGCGCTGTGTTCACTTTTTGCATAGGGTCACCATCCTGCCAGAAAAGCGGAGTTCAGGCAAGTCGCCCGACCCTAAATATCCCAGATGGAGACCGCGTTGGCGTTCGCTGTTAAAGGCCTCGGCTTATCCGTCAAATAAATCAAGGTGCATAGCCTATCTTCTGACCGGAGATCCGCAGAACAGATATTCCAAAATGCAATCGCTTTGCATTTTGGAATAATCGGCGCTCAGAGACATTCGAAAGGTATGCGAGGACGGTGCGTTTCAGATGAACGTGTGGCACAAAACTGGGAGCGCGGGCGCCCTCGCCCGCTGGAAGGTGGTCACACGTCTAGCCGCAGCTTGTCGTTCCACGTCGGGATGCGCGTCTGCCTTGCATAAGACGTTCACACAGCGGGCGGGGGCGCCCGCGCTCCCAGGCGCTCCGCAAACGATACGCACTAACCTCGCAATCCCTCCGTCACTTGCCGATTACTGTCGAACAACTCCAAGGGTATACGGCGAACTTCGGAGGCGCTGTGTCTCGCGCCTCATTCCGCCGGTCTGACCAGTTGAGTCGCCCGCAGTGTCACCGGGCCCAGCAAGCCAGACGGCACGAGCGGGTCATCTTTCTTCCACAGCCGGTGCGAGGTGAAGGTGAAGCGGCCCGTCGGGCTCGGCTTGCCCGCCAATAGCCAGTCTGGCCAAACTGAAAGCGTACGGCCGTCCTTATTTCGCGGGCTGTCGTCGGGAAGCTGCTCGTCGCCGATCAAGCGGTTGATCCACAAGTTGACCACTTTCACTTCCAACTCGTTCTGACCGGAACGAAGCGCGCGGGTCACATCGAGCGTGAACGGTTTCTTCCAGAGAACGTCGAAGGCTTGCCCGTTGAGCTTCACCTCGGCCATGATCTCGACCTTGCCGAGATCGAGCGTGAGGTGCCGGCTCGCGTCGAGCATCGCCGCAGGAACCTCAAACGTTTTGCGGTAGGTCGCCGTGCCGCTGAAGTACTTGACGCCGCTGTCCGCGTGCTCGCTCCACGAAATCAGCTTGGGAAGCACGACGCGCTCGGGAGCGCCGCTCTTGGGCGGAAATTCGACGGCCCACTCCCCGGTGATCTCCATGCCAGGCGGAATTGCGAGGACGTCGGCCGTGAGCGTCTTGCCGGAAGCGGTTTTAACTTGGTATCTTCCGGGTTCGCTCGCTTCAAGCATGATCGCTCCATCGGCACCGCTGTGCAGCGAGGCCGTCAACGCCGGGGCGGGCGGATTCACCGAGATCCGTTGGCCATCGGTGTTGCTGATTGAAGCCGCTTCGCCATCCGCCGTGTAATCGATTCGCAGCGTCTTCACTTGCATGTACGCGGGGTCATCGTCTTTCGCCATGTCGGTGACAGCAAAGGCCAGCGTTCCCTTGGCGAACAGGGCCTGCACTTTTGCGGTCACGTCTCGCGTGGCCGTGGGATCGTCGAGCAATCCGTAAACCGCTTTCTGAACGGTGATGTTCGCCGCGGACTTCGGCAAGGGCAGAACAGCTTCGCCGTTGCGGGTGAGCGCCACGGCCGGGTCGAATCCTGCGACCGGCTGACGGAAAAGGACGAACACCGAGCCGCTCGGGTCCAGTCGGAGCGGCAGGCGCGTGCAGCCGTCGGCCTGTTCGAAGACCGTCGCAGGCTCGATCCGGCCTGTGTCGGGCCACCAGAGTTCGGGGCGCCGTCCCGACACGCGGAACGAGCAGGCGAACTCGCGGCACTGGGCGTCCTTGTTGGCCACGAAGTAGACGTCGGTATCGCCGATGCGCTTGTGGATGTAGCGGGGGCCTGAATGGTTGACGGCAGAAGAGTCGAAGTCGGGCTGAACGCCGAGCTTGTTCAGGACGCGGCTGGCTACGGCGATGTCGAGCGTGGTGTCGCCGCCGCCGGGCGCGCTCTCTTCGATTTCACCCCACGGCGCCATGCCCATGGGCCCGAGCGGCAGCGCGGCCAGCCAGCCCGTTGGCATCGGATCGGTCTTCCACGTATCAGCGGCGGTTTTGGACGCTTCCCAGGAGCCGTCAGTGACGACATCCAGCTTGCCCTTATCGGCGAAGCGAACCATCAGCGCTCCGATGAGTCCGGCGGGATTGGCCGACTCTGTGGTGTTCACCGCCGCGACGGCGATCACGTTCGGACCCGGTTTGAGCAAGTGCCCCACACTCATCGCATGAGCCTGCTGGAAGCGGTCGCCGTGGCCGGCTTTGCGGCCATTGACCCAGCAGTCGAACTCATTGTCAGCAGTCATCAGGAGCCGGGCCGATGCGACCTTGCTCCCTGCGTCCAGAGTGACGATGCGGCGGAAGTAACGCGTGCCGGGCGGCGCGCTTCTTTCGGGGTGTCCTTCGTTGAACCAGATCCACTTCGCCGAGCTCAATGCACTTTCGGAATCAAATTCAGGCTCGGGTTGTGGCAGCAGCTCGCGCCCCCAGATCACGAGCCCTTTGCCGACGGCCCGCTCCGCTAGCTCGGCCGTAGGCTTGCCGTCGCCCCACAGCTCTTGGGCGAGCTGCCGCACGTCGGCGTCAGCCTGCGGATAACCGGCAAGGCTTGGGGAGCGGGTCGGCGGCATGCCGAGGACGGTCGCGCCCGCCACGACGAGGTCGCGGATTTTGCGCAGCAACTGCGGCGTCATCGCCCCGGTCCGGGGAAGCACCAGCATCCGGTAGCTCATGCCGTCGGGCAGCACAAGCCGCCCATTCTTGACCTCCATGCGCGTCAGCAGAGCATCGGGCGGACAGCCGTCGAAATTGTAGCCGGGCCGGTCATGGCTGCCTTTCACCGGCGACTGGAAGCCCTGCGGCGCATTCTCCGGCGTCAGGAAGCACAGGTCGGCCACGAACAGCCCTTGCTGAAGCAAATACTGGCAGCGTGCGAGATACGTGTGCCATGCGCGGGACTGCTCCCACCACGTTTGCGTCCGCTCGTAGTGCAAGCCCCACGGGCCCATGCTCACGCCGGGGCGGATGTCTTTCCACGGCTGCAGCGCATAGCGGTGGAAGACGAAGCGGTTGACGCCCTCGCAGAACGCCCAGTCGCCGAGCTCCTTGATGTTGGCCGGATGGCCCTGCCACTTCTCCGCGTCCGTCGCGGTGAACGCCTCGGCGCCGAGGATCGGCTTGCCATAGACGTGAGCGGCTGAAGCCATTTCCATGCACGTTTCCGCAGCTCCGAAGCGGTTCCACGACCAGAATTCAGACATCGGCTCGTCGGCCTGTCCGGCGAAGGCCAGATCGTCGAACGGCCCGTCGCCGTAGGCCTCGATCGACAGCTTGAGCCCGCTGCGGTGGGCGAGTGCGCGCATGTGTCCGGCGTAGTTTTCCACGAGCAACTCGGAAACCGTTTTGCGCACGTCCCAGAGGAACCGCTCCGAAATCTCCAGGCTGTCGACGACGCGTCCCGACATCACAGGCAACAGAGGCAGGGGGTCGTAGCCGCGCAGCCGCTGGAATTCCTCGCGGAAGCGCGGCGTCCAGTTCTGCGAATGCACTTCCCAACTGTCGATGTGCGTCGTCACGAGGGTCTTCTCCTGGCCCGTCAGCGCCCGGTTGTCAGCGACCAGCTTGCCCATCAGATTGTTGAAGTGCGTTTCGGCGGCTTCTTTGCTGAGCTTGTCGCATTCCAGTCCGCGGCCGTCGATGGGCGCGGGATGGTTGTCTTTGCCGGTCGAGGTATGGCCCATCCTGAGCAGCGTCCAATTGCCCTCGGGCACGTCCCACGCGAGCTGTCCGTCCGCGGCGAGCTTCGCGGTCAGATCCACGATCCGCCCTCGCTGGACGACCGAGTCGGCGGGCGAGTCGGGATACGTGGTCCTGAGGGGGACATCTTCGCGCGCGTCGGCTGATTTCCCTCGAAGCTGCGGAATGCGGCAGGACTTTGCGGGCGTGGGATAGGCGAACACGGCGACGTCGCAGTAGTAGTCCTTGACGGCTTTCGGCTGCGCGAGCTTGGCTTCGAAACGCTTGGGTCCGGTGACGCTCGTCTCGGTCCAAACGAGGTGCTGCATGGAGAGCTCCGGCGTGATCCAGGGTCCGCCGCTGCCGCACCAGCCGGCGTCGTTGTTCATGTTGATCTTCAGGCCGAGGCGGCTCGCCTCTGTGCAGGCGTGCCGGATCAGCTCGCGCCACGCGGGGCTCGCGAAGGGCACGGGGCCTTTCGGCGTTCCCTGGTCCGTTTCCATGTACAGGACGCCGCCGATCCCGACGCGGGCCATGGCCTCCAGGTCAGCGGTGATGCCTTCGCGCGTGATGTTCCCGTCGAGCGGAAACCAGTACACCCAAGGCCGCGCTGACGCGGGCGGCGCGACAAACTGCTCGGCCAGTGAGTCGGCCCGGCAGGTCACGGCACCCGCAGCCAGTGCAAGAGCTGCCATCACAATGTTCAATGTCGGCGTTCGCTGTTGTCTCATCGCTTCTGTCCTTCTTCAAGTTCATTCAACACAAAGACACAAAGATACGAAGCGCCCCAATCCTTTTCTTTCTCTTCTTTGTCTCTTCGCGCCTTGGTGTTTAGCCTATTCAGCAGACCTGCGCTGTTTCGACCCCAAGAAGCGCGCCAAGCTTCTCGATCTTGGTGGCGAGATGCCCGACGCCGATCGCGCAGTGATGCGCTGGGCCGGCTTTGCTCCACGCATTCATGAATGCCTTAGCGCCGATGGAGAAACGGTAGCGGCTGTTGGTGTTGCCGATCAGCAGCACCGGCCCTGGCACCGACTCGCCCTCCGCGACCAACAACATCAGCTTGCCGTCCCTGCGCTGCACGACAGAAAGAAGTGTCACAGGCCCATGCTTGACCGTCATCTGGATCGACAGCCCCTTGCCCGGTTTGCCGTGATAGACCGGTACCGGCACCAGGCCCACACGCCCTTCCGCGATCGCAAAGTGCGCCGGCCCGTCATGGCCTAGGTAGACCACGTCGTCCTTGAAATCGGCCAGATAGAACTCGGAGAAGGAGCCGCCCGCGCCGAAAAGGTCCATGATTTTCATCGCCTGCGCGTTCTTAACCTCACACTCGCCTGCCACGGGCACATGGCGTCCGGTGAGCAGCGTGTTGCCCGCGATGATCGACGTCACGATGTTCTCATAAGCATTGCCCGGCTGGCCCTCGTAGTAGTAGGCCATGGAGCCCAGATCGTGCTTCTTGACCAGCGCGTCCAGCGCTACCGCCGTGCGCGCCGCACGCTCCAATTCCTGGCTCTCGCACGCGGGCGACACCTCGAAGCTCTGATCAAACTCAGCCAGCTTCTTGGCTATCTGCTTCTTTGTAACGGCCTCGCGCAGCGCATGCAGCTCGCACATCTCCAGTAGCTCGACGTGCGTTCCGAATGTCGCCGACTGCTGCCCCAGATCGCTGTACACGTCCAGCATGCCGCAGTAGTAGTGGCCCAGTACGCCCATGCGGTTCTCGCGCATGCCCGTCCGCACCTTTGCGGCGTCCACCCAGTCGCGTAATTCACGCCAGACATCGGGGTCTTGCAGGTGCCCTGTGACCAGATGATAGTCGATGCCCGCACGGTTGAACGCGCAGGCGATCTCCGGAGCGCTGCACGCCTGGCAGTGTTCGAGCCACACACCGGTCATCAGGCCTCGGTCGCCCAGCGCGTTGAACTTCTCGTAGTCCAACTGAGCCACCGGCTGGATGTTGAGTACCACTACCGGAAGACCTGCCTCCTGCACAACCGGGAGCACCGTGGAGGAGAGCGCATAGGTCGAGATGAAAAGGAAAACGATCTCCGCGCCCTCGGCCCGAAACAGCTTGCCTGCTTCCCGCGCCTTGGTCGGGTTGTCCACCAGCCCGGCATCGATGACCTTTGCGCCATATCCCCTGAGCTCGCGCCTGATCTGATCGTGATAGCCGAGCAAATTTCTTTTTAGCCCTTTGAACTGACCCCAGTAGGTGTCGAGACCGATACTGAAGAATCCGACTCGGATGGTGTTCTGCATACAAGGCCTCCTTCGATTGAGGCATTCAGTATGTTAGATTTGGCTAGAAAAGACCATACACTTACTGACCGTTGTTTTACACTTTATGACCACTTTTGTGTTGCAAGTGGAACCGTTCCAGACTATCTTTTTTTACCGTTGTCCCCGACTGTTGAACCGTGAGCCTCTTCGACCAAAAAGGGCGTATGCGCCATGCCCCTCCAATCCCATTTCCGCTATTTGCCCGTGCTGACCGCCCAGCGCCAGTGGGGGCTTTTTTTGACCGACTGCGGCTATACCGTGGTCGAACCGGGCACGCCCTACCCGCCGCAGCGTCATCCGGACGCCTATCACTTCGATTGGAAAAAGGGGCGCACGTTCGATGAGTATCAGGTGGTTTACATCACGCGTGGCCGGGGCGTGTTCGAGGCGAAAGGCGTCAGAAGGCAAACCATCGAGGAGGGCGATGTGTTCGTCCTCTTTCCCGGCGTCTGGCACCGGTATGCGCCAGACCCGAAAACCGGCTGGGACGAGCAGTGGGCCGGGTTCAACGGACCGTTGACCGAGCGGTTGCTTCGCGCGCCCTTTTTCCGGCAGAAGAAGCCGGTTCTAAGAATCGGCGTGGATGAGGCTCTGCGGCAGCGGTTTCTCGCGCTGGTTGACGACATCGAGCGCGACCCCGCGGGAACACCGTTTTCGAGTGCAGGACGGCTCGTCGAAATTCTGGGGCTTATTCAAGAGAAAATACAGAACGTTGGAGCGAACAGGCGAATCTCCGGTGTTATCCGCGAGGCGCAGAATCGCATTCTGCGGCAAGCCGCCGAACCCGTCAGCTTCGCCCTTTTGGCGCGCGCGTTAGGCGTCAGCTACACCACGTTCCGGCGTAGTTTCAAGCAGCAGACCGGCGTCTCCCCGGCTCAATTCCGGCACACGATCCGGATCAACCGCGCCTGCGACCTGCTGTCGTCCACAGACTTGACAGTCACCGAAGTCGCCGCTCAGACCGGTTACGACACCGTCTACTACTTTTCCCGCGCCTTCAAAAAGAAAACAGGCCAGACCCCCAGCGCCTTTCGGATCAAGTCCCGAGGTTCCTGATTAGCGTCATGATTCATGCTATCGCTTGGGCATCGACTCTGGAAACGGCTGGTGCGAGCGGAAGAGGCGCGTCGCCTCACCGGTGAGCCAGAGGTAATGGTCGGGGGGCAGGGAGCCGTAGCTGAGATAGGTGAAGCCCTCGCCTGTGGGCGGCGCGTTGTTGACCTTGAAGATCTGCGTGCCCTCGTCCACCTCGTCGAACATCGCCACGTAGACGCAGCCCACACCCGCACGCTGCGCGGCGGCAAACTGCGACCAGAGGAACGCGCCGTCGCGGCGCGGGATGCCGTTGTCGGTGCCCTTGAGGTTGCGCCAACTGAACCCAGGAAAAATCACGGGCATGAAGGTGAGTTTGCTCTCGCGGCACCACGCCTCATCCTCGCGCCACACGGCTTCGGCGCGGCGCACGCCCTTGTCGTCGCCGAAGCGCCCGACGCTCCACGAGTGGACGATGTCGGCCTTGCGCGCGATCGCGTGCAGCCGCGCGTCCGCGACCGTGTCGGCTTTGAGCGACCGCCAGTAGAACGGAAGGCCCAGCAGCACCGCACAGCCTTCGCCCTTGAAGAAGTCGACCAGCCGTTCGCATGCGTCGAGGCCGTACCGGCGGCCGTCGTTGAAGCCCACGCCCCAGACCGCGACCACCGGCTTGCCGTTGTGGTACTGCCACGCGACGTCGTTCGTGCCGCGCACCACGCCGCCGGCCACGAGATGCCGCCAGTCGGCCATCACAACCGCGTCCGCGTTGCTGCCCATCCCTGAAAGATCGTACATCAGCGCGTAGGAGCGGCCTGTCGCCGCCGCCGCGTCGCGGCAGTAACCCAGCACGCGGTCGCCCGAGGCGCGGGACGGCGCGGGCGAGTTGCCGCGGCGAACCATGTCCGCGGGAAAACGCTGCACGAACACGCCGTCGATGCCGTACTGCCGCATCCAGCCGAAATGGCGACCGACCGTGGTGCGGTTGTCGGCCGAGACGACCTCTGCGAAGCCGTTGGTGCATATCAGC